>DASRBR010000156.1:0-9383 GCA_035653495.1 Verrucomicrobiia bacterium | reverse complement strand
GGAATTTTACGTGTTCGTTCGCGGCAACCTCTTTTTTGCTCAGCGACGCTTTCGCGCGGCTTTGCATGAATTGGGCGAACGCCTTTCGCCCGAAATTGGCCTGCATGTGGAGTTCAAGGTTGATTCGATTGAAAAACTGCGGCGCAGCCCTGTCACGATGTACAGCTATGATTTGGTAGCCGGTCATAAAATCATTTTTGGCGACGAATCGCTCTTTGACGGTTGCGAACACCATCTGGATTCCAGCGAAATTTCTCCCAGCGAAGCCACGCGGCTGCTTTTCAATCGTTGCTCGGGTTTGTTGCTGGTGCGCAACCTGCTTCGCGGCGAAACCCTGAACGCGGAGCAATCGGATTTCATCGGACGCAATCTCGCAAAGGCGCAGCTTGGTTTTGGCGACGCAGTGCTGACGATTTCCGGGGGTTACCATTGGGATTGCCGCGAACGTCATGAACGGCTCAATCAATTCAAGCCTGCCGATGCGCCGCCGTGGCTCGCGGAAGCGCGCCGTCATCATGCCGAAGGAGTGGCGTTTAAATTGCATCCACGCCGCGCCACCAATTCACGAGGTGAATTCAAATTGCAATTTGCCGAACTGCATCACCTCGGCTGCCGCATCTGGCTTTGGGCGGAGAGCCGAAGGTTAAATCATGATTTCGAAACAGCGCGCGATTATGCGCTGAGCCATCTGCCGAAATGCGCGGAATCGTCGGCCATCCGCAATTGCCTCCTGAACCTTCGAACGAACGGTTTGCGCGCGCTGTTCAACGGCGATTTTTTCCGCTATCCGCGCGAGCATCTTTTCAACGCGCTTTGCCTTTTGCTTTGGGATGACGAGCTTCTCGAAGAACCCGGGTTGTTGCAGCGCTTGCAAAAACAATTACGCGCCGGGAGCAATCGTTGGGAGGATTTGATGCCGGCGTATCGACGTCTCTGGGAGAATTATGGCTGAAACACCGCTCATCCAATGGCCAAAGGCGCCACGTGAATTTTCACTCGGCAAACGCGACGTGCATGTCTGGGCGGCTCCATTGTTGGTGCTGGCCGAACAAGCCGCAACCTATGAAGCGACTCTTTCATCCGATGAGCAAGCCCGCGCGGCCCGCTTTCTGTTTGAGCGCGACAGGCGCCGCTTCATCATTGGCCGCGGAATTCTCCGCGCCATACTGGGCAAATATCTTCGAATTCCACCGGCGCAGATTCGATTCACCTACGCTCACCACGGCAAACCGGCCCTTGCCGATTTGGCCGGCACTGATGAACTTCATTTCAATCTGGCGCACTCGGAGGAATTGGCGGTTTTTGCCATGAGCCGGATTCGCGGCATCGGCATTGATGTCGAAAAACAGCGTCCCATCGACGACGCGGAAAGCATCGCCGAACGGTTTTTTTCAGCGCACGAAAGCAGGCAGTTGAAATCGTTGCCTGCGCAAAAAAAGCAGGACGGGTTTTTCAATCTTTGGACACGCAAGGAAGCGTGGTTGAAAGCCACCGGTGAAGGCTTGGGTGAAATGCTCAATCAAATCGAGGTGTCGCTGCGTCCCGATGAACCCGCGCGGCTGCTCAGCATTTTCAATGACACCAAGGCGGCGACTGAATGGAGTCTCCGTGAATTGATCCCGGCGAATGGTTTTGTCGGCGCGCTCGCCATTCCGGCAACCGATTTTCAGATGCATTGCTGGTCATGGCAGCCGCAAGCAGTCCCCGCGATGCAAGCGCTGCCACATGCTGTCATTTCTCATGTCAAACCCAATGAACAACGCCTTTGAACCCAGTTCGACCAATCCGGCCATCGCCATTCTCGGAGTGCCTTTCGATCCAGTGACGATGACCGAGGCGATTGCGATCATTGGGCGCATGGTGGCGTCGCGCAGGCCGCATTACGTAGTGACCGCAAACGTTGATTTCCTCGCGCAGGCGCGTGGAGATATTGAATTGCGACGCATCCTGATGGATGCGCATCTGGTTCTTTGCGATGGAACGCCAGTCGTCTGGGCTTCGCGGTTACTTGGAAATCCCTTGCCTGAACGCGTGGCCGGGGCGGATTTGGTGCCGCAATTGATCCGAATCGCATCGGAAAAAAATTTGCGTCTTTTCTTTCTGGGTGGAACACCGGAATCCATGGAGCGGGCCATGGCCAAAGTGAAGACTACGCATCCGAAATTGCAGATTGATGGTTATTCGCCTCCGTTCAATCACCTGCTCGAAATGGACCATGATGAAATCAAGAGGCGCATCGCGCAGGCGCGCCCGGACATCCTTTTTGTTTGTTTCGGCTGTCCCAAGCAGGAGAAATGGATCGCGATGCATTATCAATCGCTTGGCGTCCCGGTGGCGATTGGGGTTGGCGGAACGATTGATTTTCTCGCGGGCCAATTGAAACGCGCGCCGGTCTGGATGCAACGCTCCGGGACGGAATGGGTCTTCCGTTTGTTGCAGGAGCCGCGCCGGTTGTTTCGGCGTTACGCGCGCGATTTGTGGCTGTTTGGCGCACTCCTGCTTGCGCAATGGTGGGCGATGCAATTGCCGAAAGCATTTCGATGGCGCGCATGGGAACCAAAATGGTTGCGTCCGGAAACAGTTTCACCTCCAGGCGGAAAAGACGCTAAAGTGGTGCCGAATCGTGCGCTTCTTAAAGGCAAAGGAGCATGGGCACGCAGTTTCATACCGAAGCCAAAGCTTCGTAACGATTTGAAGAAGGAAGGCCAGGCGAGTTCGCGTCTCAAGAGCGACGCCAAGTGGCAATGGATACAACTTCCTGCTTCGCTCGACGTGGCAACGGTGAAAGACGATCCGCTTTTATGCGACCCGGTCCTTGCCGACTGTCGCGATTGTTTGTTGCAGATGGACCGGGTCGAGTTGATTGACAGCACGGGGATGGCGTGGTTGATGCGCTTGCATAAAAAGATTCGCGCAACCGGCAGGCATTTGGTTTTGGTCGCTCGAAGCGTTGCGACGAAGCGGGCGTTGAAATTGGTACATCTGGAGGATTTCTTCGCATCAGCGCCGGACTTTGAAGCCGCCCAAAGGATGCTCAAGAATTTCGCGCTTGAGCAGGGCGGTTGCGTGCAATGCAGGTCTTATCCTGCGCGGCGAATCCTGCCAAAACAGGTCGTCTCCTGGCGCGGCGAAATCACCGCGGCCAACGCAGACCCGGTATGGAACGCGACGGAGAAGTTGATGCTGCCCGGCAGTGAATCGCTGAACACTTTGGTGATTGATCTTTCGCAGGTTCGTTTCATGGACAGCAGCGGGCTGGGGTTGATGGTGCGCGCGCGCAGGCTAGCGAGGCAACGTGGTCTTCAACTGAATTTTTCCGGCGTGCAACCCCCTGTCCTCAATGTCCTGCGCATTGCGCGGCTTGAATCATTTCTGCTGAAGGAGAAGGCGTGAACATCGGTATTTCAACTTCAGTCGTGGCGCGTGGCCGCAGCGGTGTCGGCCAATATCTGTTTGCGTTGTTGCGGGCTTTTCTGCCTTACACCGAAAATCGCTTCACCCTCTTCGTGCTCGAAGAAGATGTTCCGCTGTTCGAATTTGCCGCAGGGACAATGCATATCATCCCTGTGCCCGAACGTTTTCGTCCACCGGTCAAGAACATCCTTTGGCACCAAACGCAATTGCCGAAGCTCGTCCGCGAACTCGAGCTCGATGTCTTGCATGTGCCAAGTTATCGCCGGATGCTCTGGCCGCGACCTTGCCCGCTCGTCGCAACCATCCACGATCTTGCGCCGTTTTTTGTGACAAAAAAGTATGATGGGGCCCGGATGTTTTATGGCCGCGTCGTCGCCGCAAGGCTGGCGCGAAGGCAGGACCGGATCATCGCCATCAGCCGGAACACTGCGCGCGATGTGAAACGATTTTTCCGATTGCGGGAAGAACGCATCAGCATCGTCCATAACGGGCTGGACCATGATCGATTTTTTCCGGCGGTCCCAGACGTGTCCCACGCCGAGGCCCTTCGGAAATTCAATGTCCGCAAACCATTCTTTCTTTACACCGCGCGACTGGAACACCCGGGCAAAAACCACACGCGGCTCATCGCAGCCTTCAATCAATTCAAGGCCGCGTTTCCATCCGATTGGCAGCTTGTGTTTGCCGGCAGCGATTGGCATGGAGCGGAAATCATCCATGGGACCATCCAAGCTTCGCCGTTTTCGGCTGACATTCACACGCTTGGTTTTGTGAGAGATGCTGATTTGCCGGACCTGTATCGCGCTGCCGATGTGTTCGTCTATCCCTCCCTTTACGAAGGTTTTGGACTGCCACCCGTTGAAGCGATGGCATGCGGCTGTCCCGTCATGAGTTCAGGACGTGGCGCGCTCAAGGAAGTCGTGGGCGACGCGGTCGCGCTGATTGATCCCGAAGACGTTCCTTCCATGGCGCGGCAACTCGCCTCACTGGCAGAGGATGGTTTGTTACGCGCCCGCTTGCGCGCTGCCGGATTAAAACGTGCGCAATGCTTCAACTGGGAACGAACCGCAGCCCAGACAATGGAAGTTTATCGTTCGGTCCGGTCGTCCGGCACAGATTGACTTCAGCACTTCTTCAAGATTCCACATTTGCCCTGCGGCTTTTGCGAGCAGCATTTCTTTGGTGACTGGCATAAATATCGCTTGAGAGTCATTGCCCGTCGGGCGTGGGCAATGGATCTATCTTTTGTCCCGTTTTGGGACGGACGATTCGGTCACCGGGTAATATATGAATACTCTCAAGCGTTGGACGGTTTATTTGACTTTGTTGTTCTCAGTTCATGGCCATTGCCGAGCAGAGGAATGGCTGGCCGATTACAATCTTGCGCTAAAAAAAGCGCGGGCCCAAAACAAAGCCGTGCTGCTCGATTTCACTGGCTCAGATTGGTGCCATTGGTGCATGAGATTGAAGAGCGAAGTCTTCGATCAATCTGAATTTCGTTCATACGCCAATGGGCATCTGATCCTGGTAGAAGTGGATTTTCCGCGGCGCTCGGCCTTGAGCCCTGCGCAGAAAGAAGCGAACGAGCAACTCGCTCAAAAATACGGCATTCATGGTTTCCCAACGGTGGTTGTGTTGAACCCCGCTGGCGAACGTATCGGCACCACTGGTTATCATGAGGGCGGGCCCAAGCCTTTCATCGAATCCATCGAACGAATAGCGGGGATAAAGCGTTCGAACACTCCCGCAAATCGTGAGCCCGATCCGCCTGTGATCGCGCACGCGCCGGAGTTTGTTCCGATCCCGCCGGCAACGCCGATCCGCTATGAACAACTGGCATTGAAAGGAATCTCGGGAGCAGCCAATCGTCGCGTGGCGCTTATCAATAATGAAACGCTCATGGTCGGCGAAACCGCGAAGATCAAAGTAAAGGACACCAAAATCGAGGTGACCTGCAAAGAAATCCGTGCGAATTCCGTGCTGCTGATGGTGGATGGAAAAATCTTGGAATTAAAGCTGGCGCATTTCTGATTCGAGAAGAACTCGCCGGGTGGGGGCACCCGGCCTACAAGACGCGCAATTTGGCCCTTTTTGTAGGCCGCGTGCCCTCACGCGGCGCTCGGTTGATTGAGCAGAAATGGTTCTATAAAAAACCAGCGTGAGGGAGAGGCCTGCACGCAAGCCCCGACAAATCAAACCCTCACGCGATTTCCACAGGGAGTTACTTCTGAATGAATTCACCATTTTCTTCTGATTAGGCCTCCTTGCTGGAGTGCATCATTGTGTTGGCACCAAAAGCCGTTCCTGCCAAAAGGACAGAAACGCCGAGCACCAGCAATGCAACCAGGTTCAACACTACTGTGTTAATGTTCAACAGAGCCAATATGCCCAATACCACCGCCGTCAGGCCGACCAACATCTGGCCGCCCGCAGTGGTTTGAGACGAGACTTGCGCGATGGTGCGGGAACCTTCGTTTAGATAGCCGCTCCAAAACGTACTCAACCGTGCGACCGCTGAACTGCCCAGCATCAACGAAGCGCCGAACACGATCACGGACACAGCGATGAAGTAATTAAGGTTGCCAACGCCAATCAACGCCAAAATTCCCAGCACAATACCCGTCAACCCCGCCAAAAACTCGAGCGTCGCGGCGCCGCTCAGATCCACCGCCGCATTGGCTCCTTCGAAACTGTACAATGCCTTGCGGAAACTTGCCGCAATTGCGCCACCTTCCAATATTAGCGACGCGCCCAAAACGATGGTGGCAATTGCCATCATGTCATTGCGAATTCCGCCCGCCAAACCGATGATCGCCAGCACGATTGCCGCAATGCCTCCAATCGCTTCCACTAGCGAACCGCTCCCCGCAAAAACACGTAGTGAGCGTTCAGTACGGGTCGTATGTAGTTCGCCCGTATGTGTAACATTTGTGCCATTCATAAGTCCTTCCTTTCATTGAAGTTTTTTTGTTTGTTGTTTGTGAGACTCATTAAGTCTCTCTATTAGTTTGGACAGGACTTGGAGGGCGTTTTATCAAAAACCTCAATGTTTTTGCGGTTAAACTACCTGATTGACCCCATATTTTAGATTCAAAATCAGACATAAATTATGTTAGGGTTTGTCTTTCAGCTTCGAAATAATTGCTTCCAAGCCGCCTTCTTCCGGTTCGATTTCCAAAAGATTGTCCTTCGATTTGCCGGCCGCAGGTGTGGGCGACGCGACAGGCGTGGACGACGAATGTGCAGGCGCGGCGGGCGTAGTTGACGCGGGCGCTTTTGAGATCGGCGGTGGTGTAAATTTCATCTCCGGCATCGCTCCCATTTCAGCCGGTTCTTCTTCATTTTTGTCTCCGGGCAAAGCCCAGTTCTTCTTCGCTTCCAGCCAGGTGCGATAACGCGCATACGTCCACATGCCTTCGGCCGCGCCAGTTTCCATGCTTGAGATGATTTTGAAAAATTCGCCGCGTCGGATGAAATTCTTCACCGAATGCGTCGGCATCAACACCTCGCACTCCGGCACTTGGATCTTCAAATCGCTGCGAAATTGCAACCGTTGGCAAACCACCGCCACCAGGCAATCCGCCAATTGCGCGCACACGCCATTTTGGATCTCAGACGGAAACGCCGCCACCACGCGTTGCAACGCTTCCGCGGCCGATGCAGAATGCGCGGTCGCCAGGACGAGATGCCCGGTTTCCGCCGCATTCAACGTGAGCCGCATGGTTTCCGGGTCACGCATCTCGCCGACCATCAACACATCAGGGTCTTCACGCATCGCATCGATCAAGGCCTGCTCAAAGGAGGGCGTGTCGCGTCCAACCTCGCGCTGGCGGATATAGGCGTGATGCGGTTTGAAGACATATTCGATCGGGCTTTCAATGGTCACGACGTGGCGCGTCTCAACCAGGTTGATTTCCTGGATGAGCGCCGCGAGCGTGGAAGATTTTCCCGAACCGGTCGCCCCGCTGATGATGATCAGACCCGTCGTGTGCGTGATCAACTTGCGCAGGTCCGGATGCAAGTTCAACTTCTCCACCGTCGCCTGGAACCCCATCAACAACCGCACCGCCAAGCCCACCCCGCGCGACGTCTGCATCACATTTATGCGGCAGCGCACGCCCTGGATGCTGCGCGAGATGTCATACGAGCGGCGTCGCAAGAATTCGTGCCAGCCTTCGTTGCCAATCAATTCCTGGGCCGTTTCCATGAGGAACTTGCCCGCGAGCGGCGCGCCGCTTGCCTTGAGCGAGCCGCGGATGCGTATCGCAGCCGGCAAACCCGGTTCCAAATGCAAGTCACTGGCTCCATTGGCCTTGGCCATCGCAATCAACGAATTAAAGTCCATACCGCTAATTATAACCGCGAAGGGTGAATCGTTGCCAGAATTAGAAACGCGCCCTCGAATTGTTAATGACTCGGGAATGATGTTTGAGGGCGAGCGGAATTGTTAATTACTGGTGATGAGCTGCTTGTGATGCGTTGGGCCGGAGCGCGGACAGCCCTGTCCGCGTCCCCATCCAAGTGAAACAAGCTGAAGCGGAGGTGAAACACCCGGTAGGGACGCGCTGCTGCGCGTCCGCCGAACGCGAGGATGGAGGATAGAGGATAGAAGATAGCCAAAGGCAAGCTGTCCGCGCTCCCACGCGGCATTATCCGACACAAGCCGACACATCCGGTCCAAAGGTGAATCTCACGTTGCGCAGTCGAGATTTCGCGCTTCATAGAGACCTCTCTAATTTTTTCTCCGTAGCTGCAACAAGCCGCAACAAGCTGCAACCAGGTGCAACACCCCGCGACCAAACGCATGAAAATCCCGCAGAGCGCGGTCGGTCGCGATAGCGTCTTGGAGTGCGGTAGTCCTCTACCGCTTTCGAACCGCCGCTAACAGGCCAGACACATTTTACAAGATCATTGATCCCATCCTCAAAGCGGCAGAGGACTGCCGCAGTCCAAGGCAGGCCTCGCCTGCACCCGCAGCACCAGACGCGCTTTGGTGTCGCCGTCCTATCCGTCCCATTCGTCCCATTCACCATTCCATTTTCAATGGTCATTGGAACCAGATTACCATGCGGTCTTTCGAAAAATGAAACGTACCGTAGGTTTGACAGCATTTTTTTGAAGTGGCTGAAAACGTCAGTTTTCAGCCAATTCGACCAATATTTATGCGGGTTTGCTGCGTTTCAAAAAAGTGGGGTTTTTTTGAGGGAGTGAAAAAAACTATTTTTCCTACAAGCCAGAAGGGCTGTTTTTCTGCCAAGCAGGCGATGCTTTCCATCGTCCCTTCACGACGAATTCTCTTTCGCATTAGAACCCAGACACTTCGTGTCTGGCTAATTTCCGAGGTCGCTCCGCGACCTTAGAAAAATGTCTTGTGAAGAAAATGGGCGATGATGGAAGCGGTTTCAATGTCTTGCGAACAGAACGGGCGAGGATTGCCGCCCTGCTAAGCGGCGGCCTGGTCCTGCTTGCGGCGGATGATTGGCTTGCTTTCGCCTTGGACCACGCTGCTGGTGATCTTGACGCTCAGGATGTCATCGCTATTGGGCACTTCGTACATCACTTCGAGCATCACCTTTTCCAAAAGGCCGCGCAACGCTCGCGCGCCGGTGCCCTTCTTGATGGCGAGCATCGCCAGGGTGCGCAACGCATCGGCCGAAAATTCCAGTTCGACGCCCTCCATGGAGAGCAGCTTGGAGAATTGCTTCACCAACGCGTTCTTCGGGTCAGTCAGGATGGAAACCAACTGGTCTTCGGTCAGTTCCGACAGGACGGTCACCATCGGCAGGCGTCCGATGAATTCCGGGATGAAACCGAAGCTCAGCAAATCTTCCGGCTCGATGTATTGCAAAATCTGCACGCGGTCCACCGAGGCAGCGCGATGACCCTGTTCAACGGCGCTGAACCCCATCACATGCTTGCCGAGCCGGCGCTGGATGATGCGCTCCAACCCTACGAACGCCCCGCCGCAA
>DASRBR010000155.1:0-2545 GCA_035653495.1 Verrucomicrobiia bacterium | reverse complement strand
TGTTCATCAACCCGAACGATGACGTCAGCCTGTTGCGCATCGCCAACGTGCCTGCGCGCGGCTTGAGCGACGTGACGATGGAACGATTGCTCGCCGCCAGCCAGGAGCGCAAAGGTTCGGTCTTCGCCGCGATGAAAAATCCTGTTGTGACCGCGTCATTCCAGGCGAAAACGCGAGAATGCATTGAATCGTTCGTCGCGTTCGTCGAGCGCACCAGCGCGCAATTGCATTCCGGCCAAAGCCTGTCACTGCAGGTCTGGGCCGAGCATTTCCTGAACGAGACCGGTTATCTGGAGGAATTGCGCCGCTCGGACAAGGACCCCGAAACTTCCGAGAACCGGGTGCGCAACTTGAAAGATTTGGTCGCGACGCTTGATGGCGGCCAATCCACCACGACGCAAGCAGCCGAACGGTTGCAATTGTTCCTTGAAGAGCTCACCCTTGACAGCGAGCGCGAGGAGGAAAAAGAAGCGCAGGGCGATGCCGTCACGCTCATCACGATGCACAGTTGCAAGGGGCTTGAGTTTCCGCACGTCTATATCGTCGGGATGGAGGACGGTCTGCTGCCGCATTCGCGTTCCAAGGTCGAAGGCACATTGGATGAGGAACGGCGGCTTTTTTACGTGGCCATCACCCGCGCGATGCAAAGCCTGACCATCAGCCATTGCGGCGGGCGGAAAAAATATGGCCAATTGATGCCGTGCCATCCCTCGCCATTCCTTAAGGAACTCCCGCCCGAACTGGTCGAACACGCCGATGAAAAGGCGAAGCAACCTGTGAGCGTCGATTCCGGCAAAATCCGCTTTGATGCGATGCGTGCGGCGTTGGGTTAGACGTTATAAGTCTGGGAGCGTGGACAGCCCTGTCCGCGTCATTCACAAATTGGGTGCAGGCTTCGCCTGCTCGGATAATGTCGCGCGTTGTGTCGGATAATGGCAGGTCGTATGGGAAATTTGGGGCTGAAAACTGGCGTCTTCAGCTACGCAAAGCGGACGCGCAGCAGCGCGTCCCTACCAAAATTGAGTGCAGGCATCGCTGCCGATTTGGGTTTGCCGGTCGGCGCGTTGCTGGTTGAATGCTAACTATGAGTTCGCCCATTCTCGATTCGGATTCGGCCAAGATTTATGACGTCCAGACCAAGGCGCGCGGACCGGCCGGCAGCCTGCCGTTGACGGAGGAGATGTTGCGCAACCGGCCGAGCGGCGATTTGTTCGGCCTGACACAAAATGCCGGGATGGGCTGGGAACCGTCGGAGGTTGCCGGAAAGCAATTCCTCATCCTCAGCACGCAAGGCGGATTGCGCGCGCCGGATGGCAAGCCCATCGCGCTCGGTTATCATACGGGCCATTGGGAAATAAGTCTGCTCGTGCAGGCGGCTGCGGAGGAATTGCGCCGGTTGAAGACGATTCCGTTCGCCGGTTTTTGTTCGGACCCGTGCGACGGACGCACGCAAGGGACGCCGGGAATGTTCGACAGTTTGCCCTATCGCAACGACGCGGCCATCCTCTTCCGGCGATTGATTCGTTCGCTGCCGCAACGGGCCGGGGTGCTGGGCGTGGCGACGTGCGACAAGGGTTTGCCTGCAATGATGATGGCTCTGGCCGGAACGCCGGATTTGCCCTGCGTGCTCGTGCCGGGCGGCGTGACGCTGCCGCCGATCGAAGGCGAAGACGCCGCGGTGATTCAAACATTGGGCGCGCGGTTTTCGCACGGGTTGATTTCGTTGAACGAAGCGGCGGAACTGGGTTGCCGGGCTTGCGCATCGCCAGGCGGTGGTTGCCAATTTCTTGGAACCGCGGCAACGTCGCAAGTGGTCGGCGAAGCGATGGGATTGTCGCTGCCGCATTCGGCGCTCGCGCCATCGGGCCAGCCGGTTTGGACCGACATGTCGGTGCGTTCGGCGCGGGCATTGCATCAATTGGAATCGCGCGGAATCAAAACGAGGGACGTTTTGTGCGACGCGAGCATCCGCAACGCAATGACGTTGCACGCGGCGTTCGGTGGTTCTACGAACCTGTTGCTGCACATCCCGGCCATCGCGCACGCAGCGCGATTGAAGCTGCCGACGGTCGAGGATTGGATCGCGATAAATCATCGCGTTCCGCGACTGGTCAGCGTGCTGCCGAACGGGCCGGTGCATCATCCGACCGTGCGCGTGTTCATGGCCGGCGGCGTGCCGGAAGTGATGCTGCATTTGCGCCGGCTCGGCTTGCTTGAAACGGGTGTGGTCACCGTTTCTGGAAAGACCTTGGGCGAAGTGTTGGATTGGTGGGAGCGGTCGGAACGGCGCGCGCGTTTTCGCGAACTGCTGCAGAAGCTGGATGGCGTCGTTGCCGACGATGTGATTCTTCCGCCGGACAGGGCCCGCGCACAAGGACTGACGAGCACGATGATTTTTCCGCGCGGCAATCTTGCGCCGGAAGGTTCGGTCATCAAAAGCACGGCGTTGGACCCGTCGCTCGTCGGGCCGAATGGAATTTATTTAAAGGAAGGTCCGGCGCGGGTGTTCGTCAGCGAATCAGCGGCGATGGCGGCCATCAAGGAG
>DASRBR010000154.1:0-4223 GCA_035653495.1 Verrucomicrobiia bacterium | reverse complement strand
GTATTCGCCGGGTTCAAGTCCTGCCAGCTTGCCGATGCGCCGCATGGTTTCCATCTTGTGCGCGTGAGGCACATAAACGCTGCGCACATCGCGATGGAAAGGCCGCAAAAGGTCCGTGTTCCAACCTGTTTTGACGCGACAACGAAACAATCGCGATATAAAAGCGCTGGTCCAGCTCCAATGATCTTTGAGCTCGATGAACCCTTCATATCGATGGCGCAAGGCGGCTTTCAACACGCGCGCAAATCCGGCAAATGAATTGCGCAGCACGATCACCTGGCTCAAGCGCGGGTCGCTGCGGAGCAATTCGGCATTGCTTTCGCCGCAGATGTAATCCACTTGCTCGTAGGTGCGGAAGGCGGAATCGAGAATGGAATTGCGCAAGATGGTGTCACCCACCCTGCCGACATTGCAAAGAATCAGACGTCCGCTGAAACGCGGCGCCGGGCGATGCTTTGTCTGACTCTCTGTCATCAAATGTTTGCTGGCATGGGACCCCGTCTGTTCGCGACGGAAGAATGACTGCTGGGAAGGAATTTTACAAGCTTTTGCACGGGCTGCCAGAGAAATTTGCAAATTGCGGGAAAAAGAAATTTGGAAAAACTTGTATCCAAAGAGCTTGCCGACGCGTCAGTTTAATGAGATACTCTGGCCGAAATCTAGCTGTTTCATCAAAACCGCCGGCTTTCATTCCAGAAAGTCTGTTGTGATCCTTTAATATGTTAAAAGAGCGTATTCGAAACCTCCTTGGAGAGCGTCTTGGCATCAACAAAAATCTTATTCCAGATGGCTTCTCTCCTATGAACCATATACTTCCGGAAGACATTTTCATTGTCGCTTATCCCAAATCCGGGATTACGTGGTTTCAAAATTTGCTTTGCGGGGTGGTATATGGCGTAAATCCGGCCATGTCTCCGCCGCACCTTGTCAACGACTTGGTTCCTGATCTCCATTACGGTAAATATTATCGCCGCTATAACACGCCGATGTATTTCAAATCGCATGACCGGCCACGCGCCGAATTCCGTCGCGTGGTTTATTTGCTCAGGGATGGCCGCGACGTGATGGTTTCTTTCAAGCACTACGTGGAAGCGGTGGGTGGAATACCATTGGACTTTTTGCAGTTTGTGACACAGGAAGAATCGCTTTTTCCATGCAAGTGGCATCGTCACGTGGAGGAATGGGTTCGGAATCCTTTCGGGGCGGAGATGCTCATCATAAAATATGAGGACCTTCTCGATCAGCCCGTGCTGGAAATGGAGCGCTTCTGTGATTTTGTGAAGGTTCCCAGGGATCGCGGCCACATCACCGCCATGGTGGAAGCCTCACGGTTCGATCGGTTGAGAAAGAAGGAGGACAGGTTTGGTTCGCACCGCCCAGTAGAGTGGCCCAGCGACAAACATTTTTTCCGGCGTGGCATCGTGGGAAGCCACAAGGACGAAATGCCGCCGAACGTGCTTGAAGCATTTTTAAGCGACGCTGCCGAGACGCTTCGCCGCCACGGATATCCATTGGGAGGTTCGTCATTTAAGGTTGCGTCGGAGATGGCTGGAATGTAAGCTCCTTGGATGCCTGATGTCGTTCAGGATAACGCCACACACTTTCGCTTAAACCGGGGACGCGCTCCGGCGCGACTATGCTTTTTACGAGTTGCGCTTTTTGTAGGGGCGGGCAGTCTCGGTTTTTCAAGGATCGTAACTCACGTTGCAAAGAAATTTCATGGGTGCAATCAATTTTTCAATTGATCCAAGCTTGATCCAGTTGTTTGCGCGCGAACTGCCGCTCAAAATTTTCGCAGAGACGGGCACGTTCAAGGGTGAGTCCCTGCGAACGGCCCTTCGCTTTTTCAAAGAATGTCATTCCGTGGAACTATCACCGGAATACCACGCGGCGGCGGTGAAGAATTTTGAGAGTTACGGCGGAGCGCATTTGCATTTGGGCGAATCGCCCGCCTGGTTGCGCAAGGAAAGGGAGCGGTTTGCCGCGACACCCACGCTGTTTTGGCTCGACGCTCACTGGTGCGCGGCTAAACAAACGGCCGGTGAAAACGCACAATCCCCGCTGCTGGATGAACTGGATGCCATCGGCTCTTTGAATCCTGAGAGCGTGGTCCTTATCGATGATGCCCGGCTTTACCTCTCTCCTCCGCCTGCTCCGCATCGTGCTTCAGACTGGCCCGACTTTCATTCGATCGTGCAATCATTGCTGCGATTGAGTTCGAACCACCGGTTGATGGTCCTGAATGATGTGCTTGTTTTTTATCCCTCCGGGCTTCAATCCAGGCTCGCTCAATTCGCGTATGATTACGGTGTTGACTGGCTGCACCTTGCCAATGTGGCCGGCGATCAACTCCAAAAAAAAAAGACTTTTCCGACTGCCCCACCTGTTAAACCTTTTTTCTCGCAAAGCAACATGACCAGGCTCCCTTCCATAGGAGTCCTGATCCCCACCTTCAACTGCGTGGAGTTGATTGCCGGGCACGTGGAATCGCTCAATTCCTGGATTGACCTCGCCGCAGAGGTGGTGGTCGTGGACAGCGAATCCAAGGACGGCACCATGGAATTTCTGAAAAAAAACCTTCGTCATCCGAATGTAAGGTTCCTGCAACATCCCCGCGGGCTCTATCAGTCATGGAATTTCGGCATTCGCAACCTGACAGCCGACTATACGTATATCTCCACCGTCGGCGATTCCATTTCACGCGAAGGGCTGCAATATTTGCGGCAGATCGCTGTCGAGCACCAATGTGATGTGGTTGCCAGCAAGCCCCGTTTCGTGGACAACGACGGATTGGATCAACCTGACATGCTTTGGCCGATTGATGACGTTCGTGGCCACTTTCCCGGCCATGAACCGCTGGTGCTGGAAGGTTTTGAACTTCTGCTGTTGGCGCTGAGGAACGGCACCTCCGCAATCCTCGGCAGTTCCGCCAGCAATCTCTACCGCACGAAATGCCTGCAAGAACGTCCCTTCCCGACCGATTATGGAACTGTCGGCGATGGCGCATGGGGTTTGATCAATTGTTATGCTGTCCGGATGGCTTTCACGGGCAAAATCTTCTCCACGTTTCGAGACCATCCAAAGGCTTATCCCCGCTCGGATTACTTTGTGGAATCGCTCAACGTAAAGCTTTTCAGGCTTGCTTGTGAGCGTTACCTCAATTACGTCAAGCAATCCAAGGAAAGACGGGAGCAGGCGCGCGTCGCAAACGTGGACCTCGTGATGCGCACCCTCAGCCAACACCTTGCCTGCCAATGGCGGCTTGAAAAGTATCGCGAGATGAAGTTCTTTCCGTGGATACTGAATCCATTGGCCTGGTATGCGCGACATCGCCGCGATCGCCTGGATCGCCGAGTCAACCGATTGATGGCCCAAGCCTTGGAAAAAATCCGGTCGCGGGGGCCTGCCCCCCTCCAGGAAAAGCTCCAAACGTGTGCTTGATTCGGACGGAGAAATCGTTCCCAGGCAATTTGCCAAAGTGGCATCACGCACAGGCTTTAAACCTTGAACTTTCCATAGGGAGGGGGAGTGGGTGTTTTGCGCGGGATTTTGTGCAACTTTATGAAATTTTGCGAAATTTCAAGTACTTACAACTTTCAACTTGCTTCGCGGGAGGGACGCGCTGCTGCGCGTCCGCTGTCCGTAGCTGAAAACTTAAGTTTCAGCCTCCCCGTTCCAATTTTTTTTCCTGATAGCTGAAACCAGGTGAAACCAGGTGAAACGAGCTGAAACACCTTGGTCAAAATCCCGCGCGGAGGCTGACCTTCGTAGCCGACTGGCTCGACCTGAAGTCAACGCGGACAAGGCTGTCCGCGCTCCGTGTTTGGAGTTCCGCCTTCAGGCGGTGGTCAAATTCCGCGTTCCGGGGCAACTTTAAACTTTAAACCTGGAACCTTAAACTTGCCTCCTACGCACTCCGCACTCCGCAATTTGGGCATGGGGGGGAGGGGGTGTTTTTGGCCGGGACAGACCGGGAAGGCCCGGGACTATACGGGATTTCAACCACTTACAACGGGGATGATTGATGCTAGTTGCTAGTTACTGGATGCTGTGCTGAAAACGTCAGTTTTCAGCCTCCATGTTTGAATTTTTTTTCCTGATAGCTGAAACCAGGTGAAACGAGCTGAAACACCTTGGTCAAAATCCCGCGCGGAGGCTGACCTTCGTAGCCGACTGGCTCGACCTGAAGTCAACGCGGACAAGGCTGTCCGCGCTCCGTGTTT
>DASRBR010000153.1:0-3232 GCA_035653495.1 Verrucomicrobiia bacterium | reverse complement strand
GCCGTCGTGCGGGCGGGCGCCGCAAATTCAAGGAATCACCCAATTGGGCGATAGGCCTCATGGGACGGCTCGTGGATGCAAACTTGATACAGGTCAATGAGCGCGGCCATTACCGGTTTTTGAACGGCACAGAGTCGCCCGAAGAAGGAAATTCTCCATTCATCATTGAACAGCAGATCATCGAGGAAGATTATTTCCCGAGCCATCATGGGCCGAAGGTGATTGGTGAAAACTATTTTCCCTCCAGTGGAACTCCCGATTCGCCGGAAGACGAAACGCGCTGGTGGGTCAAGCCAGAGCTGCTCGATATTCCCAAGCGGTCAAAAGGCAAGAAGGGGAAGAAAGAATAAAGAGGGAACGTTCTCGATTATCTTCTCGCTTGGAGGCGCACACGAGTCATTCGTTCGCGCAAACCGCCGTTCTTCACGAAATCCTGCTCCAGCCGAAGAAGCTGCTTGTCAATCAAGTAATTGGCCTGGTTGATCAGGCAAATTGCGATGTTGGCCACGGTTTCCGCCGGGCGGGTTTCTACGAAATCGCGGTATAATTCGTAAGTTTGCGGCGTTCTGCGGCCGACCTGGCGGACATATTGCGCTTCCTTGGAATCTTTGTCCCAAATCTGCAGATCACGCGCTCGAAGGTAATCGCGATAATCGTCCAGCAATTCTTGCAAACTTGCACGGGCCACATTGGTGAGCTTGATCTCGGTTTCTTTGGAGGTAAGGGCGGCTTTGCTGCCCTCCAGGATGTTTTTCTTACCAGAACGCGCTGCCTGAATCATTTGGTCCACCGTGCGGTCGCTTTTCGAAAGAAATTTATGTGCAAACCGAAAAGTGACGTCATAGACAACCTCCGCTTTCTGAAAAGAGAGCAAGGTTTGGTAATCGCCTCGCGGCGGGAGCAGGCGTTCAGGAGAATGGGAAGGATGCGAAAAATGTGATTTATGAGAAGCAGGCGATTTGCCTTGGTGACTCGCGTCTTTCTCATAATTCCCATTCATCTTATTCCTCTCATTTTCACGCCTTCTCTTCAATCAACTCGCGCCGCGCGCCGCTCAACAGTTGCTCAATAAAACTTGTCGAGTAAACACCGCGCCGGAAATTCGGGTCCTGCAAAATCGCCTGTTGGAATGAGATCGTCGATTTAATGCCAGTGATCATGTATTCGCCCAACGCGCGGCTCATTTTGTCCATGGCATCACGACGATCTTTGCCGTAGGTGATGAGCTTGCCGATCATGGAGTCGTAAGTGGGCGGAATGGTGTAACCGGCGTAAGCGTGTGTGTCCACCCGGATGCCGCGGCCACCCGGCTGATAATACATCTCGATCCGGCCGGGACACGGTCGAAAATCATCGAACGGGTCTTCGGCATTGATGCGGCATTCGATGGCGTGGCCTTTGAACTGGATGTCGCTCTGCGAATGGCGCAACGGCTCGCCCATCGCAATCATGATCTGGTAACGCACTATATCGATCCCCGTCACTTCCTCAGTAATGGGATGCTCCACCTGGATGCGCTTGTTCATTTCGAGGAAGTAAAAATTGCCGTGGTTGTCCACGATGAACTCGACCGTTCCGGCGTTTGTGTAATGCGCCACTTCAGCGATGCGCACCGCGGCCTTGCCTATCTTGTCACGCAACTTTTTGAACTTGTGCTCAATAAGCGGCGATGGCGTTTCTTCCACGACCTTTTGGTTGCGGCGCTGGATGGAACAATCGCGCTCGCCCAAATGGATGACGCGGCCCTTGTGATCGGCAAGGATTTGAAATTCGATGTGATGGGGGTTTTCGATGAATTTCTCGATGTAAACGCCAGAATTGCCGAACGCTTTCTCGGCTTCGGTGCGCGCGGTGTGATAGCCCTTGACCAGGGAAATATCATTGTGCGCCACGCGCATTCCGCGTCCGCCGCCGCCCGCGACCGCCTTGATCATGACCGGATAACCAATGCGTTTGGCGACCACCAACGCGTCCTGCTCATTATCAACCGCGCCCTCTGAGCCGGGAGGAATTGGAACGCCGGCTTTTTTGGCGAGATTGCGGCTGACCGCCTTGTCTTCCAAGGCGTTCATCGCGCGCGAACTCGGGCCGATGAACCGGATGTTGCAGCTTTCGCAAACATCGGCGAAATGCGCGTTCTCGGACAGGAAACCGTAACCGGGATGAATGGCATCCACGTCAGCGATTTCTGCGGCGCTGATGATGCGGTCAATGCGCAGGTAGCTTTCGTTGCTCGGCCCTTTGCCAATGCGGACAGCTTCGTCGGCCATCTGCACGTGCATGGAATTTTCATCCGCCTCGGAATAGACCGCGACCGTCCGGATGTTCAATTCCTTGCAGGCGCGGATGATGCGCACAGCGATCTCTCCGCGGTTGGCGACCAAAACTTTTTCGAACATGTCGTTAGTGGTGAAGCAGTTTTGTTAAATCCTTCGGGCAAAAGAAATGCCCGGGAACCACAATCCTCATGCTGGACGGATTTTGAATAATGGTTGGCCGAATTCGACCGGTTTGGCATTTTCGACCAGGACTTGCGTGATGACCCCTTTGGCCTCGGCCTTGATTTCGTTCATGACCTTCATCGCCTCGATGATGCATACGACGGTATCTGGGTTGACTTCCATTCCAACCTCGATGTAATTGGCCGCCTCGGGCGAGGGAGCGCGGTAGAACGTGCCGATCATCGGCGATTTGATTTCGGTTTCGGTGGAAGTCGGGATTGCCGCGGGGGCAATCGGCGCACCGGGCATGGTCAATGCAGCCGTCGGCGCGTAAGAAACCATCTGGGGTTCTTCAAACTGGGTTGTGGATATGGCTCCGTTGTTACCGCGCTTTAACTTGATCTTGAAATCCTGCCGTTCCAACTCGAACTCCGCGATGGAGTTCTTTTTCATCAGGTCAATTATGGCCTTGATATCTTTTAAATCCACAAACCCGCTTTCTTTTCACCTTTCGGTGTTGTTAACGCAGACGCGACAATTTGACTCTGCGCGTTATTTACAAACGTGTGACAAATCTGTGCGTGGGACAGTAGTCGCCTGAGGAAAAGGCGTCAAGCGGTAAAAATAGGCACCCGAAAATGCCTCAAAATGCACGTTAAAATTGCCTTAAAAACCCAAACTATTCGATTTTTGACGTTCCTTTAACGATAATAGCCGCTTCCAACCCCAAAATGTAAGAATTGGCCCCAAAGCCGGCAATCACTCCTTTGCAAACGGGCGCAATCAAGGAA
>DASRBR010000152.1:0-2832 GCA_035653495.1 Verrucomicrobiia bacterium | reverse complement strand
CGAATCCGTTCGCGGGCGTTGCCCGTTTCCTCCTCGCAACCGATCGCCGGATTGCGCTCTTGAAAAGTCGCCCAAGTCAATCCATCCGCCGAGCCACCAGTTATGGCGGCGGGTGAAATGGAATGACGGGGCGGTCCAACCGGCGGCTATATTTTAATTCCACGGATTTTTGAAAAATCCCGCGGTTGAACTGGCGCCACTGCGGTTTCGCAGAGGTCTCACTGTGCAACCTTAATTTTTGTGCAACCCAGCAATCGCTTTTTGCTGCTTCTCCTGAGTTCAAGAAGAACTTCAGACGATAAAGAGCGGTGGCGCATTTGCCGATGTCGTTTCGGTCATCCGGGCTTTCTTCCTCAAGGCCGTGTTCGCAGCGGAATCCCACGGCTGGAGATTCAGTGAAGGTTCCGCCTTCAACCCGCAGGTTCTTACTGCGGCCAGACAAGCCGATAATACGTGCCGGGCGAGGGTTTGGCAGGTTGAAAACCGGTCATGAGAATGCCGTTCGTCGCCGCCACCCATGAGTTGGTATCCGCCAGATTGGTTGTGCTTTGCAGTTGATAATTCAGCGCCCACGCGGGCCAGGCAACCACAGGCTGCCCGGCGAATTGACTGACAAGGGGCGTGATGGAAAGCGGCGGGTTTACGACGATGCTATAAAGGCTTCCATAAGGGCCACCGCCCCAATTGGCCACTCCGTAAAGCACTCCGCTGCCGTCCGAAGCCGGGCCTTGTACCAGGCCAGAAACAGGCCGGTTCGGCTCAACGTTTGTTGAAGTGCCGAACGAACGCAGCACCGAGTAATGGCTGCCGTCAAGCCCGATTTCAAAAATTGTTCCGTCATTGGTCGGGCCGCCAAAGTATGTGGTTCCATAAAGAATATTGTTCAACCCCTGAACCAGATCTCCATACGGATAAGTCCCGTCCACGCCATTGGTTTGGAAATGATGGAGGATTTGATAGCCGCTGCCATCCTGGTTCAGTTTGAATATCACGCCGACATTGTTCGTTCCACCCAGGCGTGTTACTCCGTAGAGCGCCCCATCGCTTCCTTCAGTCAAGCCGGCATAGGCACTAGCGCCATCGGGATTGTTCGTAAACGTGTGCAATATGGTAAAGCCGGTTCCGTTTGTGTTGATTTTGAAAATTGTCCCGCCATTGTTCGTGCCACCTGCATAAGTCGCTCCATAGAGCGCCCCATCGGTGCCTTGAATCAACCTGCCATAGGCGCGCGTGCCGTCTGAAGCATTGTTGAAAATGTGCAGCACATTGTAGTTGCCGCCATCCGTGTCGAGTTTGAAAATCGCACGGAAACCTGCGCCATAAAGCGCACCGTCTCTCCCTTGCATTAAATTAAGCGGTGTAGCGTCAGAATTTGTGAAGCCATGCAAGACAGTGTAACCGCTGCCGTCGGTATTAAGCTTGAATACCATGCCGTTGGGGTAGTTCGTGCCGCTTTGCGATGTTCCGTAAAGCGCGCCATCACTACCTCGCGTTACATAGAGTACGGGATTTCGAATCGTCCAGGGTAGACTCTGCTCTCCATCAGAGAAGTTGTGAATCACCGAGTAGCCGCTGCCATCACGGTTGATTCTGAAGATCGTTCCCCAGCCGTTAGTGCCGCCCGCCGGAGTGCAACCGTAAATGGCATTGTCGTTGCCACCGACAACCAGCGGACGATAAGGATATGCCCCGTCTGCTGGAGAGCCCGCGAACCCGTGCAAGACGGTCAGTAGTGTCGGCTGTTGCGCCAGGAGTGCAGGAGTCAGGGCGCAGGAAAACACAACCAATAATATACATGTCACTTTCATATTGTTGGCAGTTGAGTGTTGAAAAGCCGTTTATGGACAGACTTTGATCAAGATCCTGACCGCGGCGGCCAATTTTTTGTGGATGTTCTCAAAACGGGCATTTATATGGCGCATCACTGTTTGCCCGTCAATCAGAAAATTACCATCCGACCATTGCGCCCGGCTCGCATGGCGAGAGGAACCGATGCGGTGCACTCGGCACCGGATGGCGCCCTTTCTGACCTGCATGGCTTGTCCCTCAACCCGCGCTCTTATTCTATTGCCCCGATGGCATGCCCGTCCTGTTGCCGGACAAATTCATCATTTGTCGGGTTCGTTTGGTTGTGTTAAAAGGCAGTGAGCCAAACCGGTCCAAAACCGCCTTTCATGGGAAGAGTTTCATGATTTTCCCGCTATGGACGGGCATTGATGAGTTTGTCGGATGCCTGGCGATTTGAGTTTGGCCATACGACATTTGACGGATACCCTGCCGGCGCGGGCGGGTATAAATTGTTCCCCGATGCCAGCATTGTCGGTGACTAATACGAATCTGATGACCAAGGTTGCCATTGTTGAAGACAACGGAACGTTGCGCCAATACCTGGCGGAATTGATCAACGGCACCCCGGGACACCGTTGCGTGTGCACCTGCGCTACGGCCGAGGACGCCCTGGTGCAGATTCCCACGCATAAACCCCACGTGGTGTTGATGGACATTCATCTGCCCGGCGAATCGGGCATCGCCTGCACGGCGCGGTTGCGGGCCAAACTGCCCGACCTGCAGGTCATCATGCTCACTGTTTACAAAGACATCAAAATGATTTTCCAGGCGCTCAAAGCCGGCGCCTGCGGTTACGTGTTAAAACGCTCGGATGAACGGGAGATTCTCGACGCCATTGCCGAAGTGCGCGCCGGCGGCGCCCCCATGACCAGTGAAATCGCCCGCATGGTGGTGCGGTCGTTCATGGAATCACCGGCCATTCCCGATCCGGCCGGCACCGACCAGTTGTCGGCGCGCGAACTGGAGCTGCTGGCGCTCCTGGCT
>DASRBR010000151.1:0-6913 GCA_035653495.1 Verrucomicrobiia bacterium | reverse complement strand
CTTATAATACCGGAAAGCCGCGTAAGCAGGGTTTGCGGAGTTAAACTTTTCGCGCGATTGGCCCTGATTAACGCAGCACACACCCAGGGAAAAAAAACGTTCGCCGTCGGGTTTGGCCAGCCAGGAAATGCCGTTTTCTTGCTGAATGGAAAACGGAGGAGTGGCCCTCGCCGAAAATAAAAAACTCGACGCCAACAGGCTCGCCAAGGTGAAAACTGCTCGCGTCATGTCCTTATTCAATCAGAACCAATCCCCACACCAGCAATAGTCCGATTGAGCTATCGAATTTTGTTTCCATCCGCGAATTGCCGGTGAAGTAACGCAAACTTTGCCGACCATTTTGCTCTGCGAATTGAGCAGCGCATCTGCGCACTGTCCCGCGTGTCGCAGACGCTGGTGGCAACGGCTGTGTTTTTGTAGCGCAGACATTCCTGTCTGCGGGTTCTGGGGACTTTCCAGTCCCCAGTTTCGTTGAAAAAACCAGGTTTTTAAAAATCGAAGCTGGAAAGCTTCGAGAACTCGCAGGCTGGAAAGCCTGCGCTACAGCTTTGGGCAATACGCCCTCAAGATGCGCCCCAAATTGAGAAGAAGAAGGGATTTGGTTTGACAATGACCTATTTTGAAGATGACATGAAAGCTAACGAATTGTTTCGCCCGCTATGAGCCGGCCACCTCTCAATCGTCCTAATCCGGCCATAGAGCGGCTTTATCGCGAAGCCGAGGAAGCATGGGGAGACCAGGATTACCAAAAGAGCATAAGTTTGCTTGAGAAAGCGGCACGCAAAGACCCAAACAATCCGGCCCGCCTTCTTGATCTCGCTCGCGCACACGGCCGCCGGTACGATTTTCCCGCAGCCGAACGCATCATCGAAAAAGCCGTGCAGATTTCGCAGGATCGCGCCCACACTCTCGGGGAAGCGGGGCGGATTTGCATGGAATTTGACGAGCTCGACATGGCTCTGCGCTATCTGGAGCGTGCCACGCAAAACAAGGGCGTGTCCGTTGGCCCGTTGATGATGCAGGCGGATATTTATGTCCGGGACAAACGGCTGGAGGAAACTGCCGAACTGGTTGCGCGCGCGGAAAAGATTGACAGAAAAGAACCGAGCATGCTGCTCTTGAAGGCGACCCTGACACGCTTGCACGGCAACGGTGAAGAAGCACAGACACTCCTCCGCGATCTCCTGAAGAATCCCGCCGCCAGCATTCATGTGCGTGTGCGCGCGGCATATGAGCTGGCAGGCATACTGGACGGCGCGGGCCAATACGATGACGCCATGGCCGCATTATTGGAGGCCAAGGCGATCCTGCGCCCTCATGCCGGGCCTTATGCAGCCACACTCCAGCACATGCAAAATCGCGCCAAGGAAATGGAGCAGAGCATCACAACGGCCGTCCTGGATCGTTGGCGGGCTGAAGCTGCCAGACTGCAACCGCTTCGGCGCATCGCGCTGCTTTGCGGTCATCCACGCTCGGGCACGACGTTGCTGGAGCAGGTGCTGGATGCACACAGCGACGTGGTCAGCGCTGAAGAGACGAGGCTCATGCACGATGAGGCGTACCTGCCGCTGATTCGCGATTTGCCGGAGGGGACAAGCATTCTGGATGCGCTCGATTCGGCACCGCCCCGCCTTTTGTGCCATGCGCGTGAGAATTACTTCCGTTGCGCCGACTTGCTTCTTCGCGGCAAAATCGGCAACCGTCTGCTTCTGGACAAAAACCCGTCCTTGAATTTAATGATTCCCATTATTGTGCGGGTTTTTCCCGAGACAAAATTCATCGTTGCGCTGCGCGATCCGCGCGATGTGGTCATCAGTTGTTTCATGCAGGCCCTGCCGCTCACTCCAATCAGTTCCTCCTACCACAGCATTGAGGGAACGGTGAACCAGTACGCAAATGTGATGGGATTCTGGCTGGAGATGATGCCACGCATGGGAGATCGATGGATGTATGTTCGCTATGAGGAAATGATTGAAGACCTGCCTTCCGTCGCCAAATCAGTGCTGGGTTTTCTCGGCTTGGGCTTCGAGGATAAAGTCCTGAAATTTTACGAGCATGCGAGCGCGAAACGTGTAAATTCGCCATCCCATGCGGACGTGCGAAAACCACTTTATCGAACAGCACTGGGCCGCTGGAGAAATTACCAGAAATACCTCCATCCGTACTTGACCCGGCTAGAACCTTTCCTGAAGGCATTCAATTACGAGTAATTCGCGGTTCAAGGCACTTCGGACGGAGGTCATGACAAAATGCAGTAAGACGGAGTTTTGTTACATGAACTGCACGTCCAAAACACTATGCAAAGCAACAACTTAGAACTTAATAAATTCTCGTTGGAAGAGATTTAAAATTTTTGACACCGCTCTCGGAGTAACAATTTGTTGTCGAGTAATTCCAGTCGTCCATTTCATCAGTCGATAAATAGTCCAATTGAGCTATAGCCAAGTAAACCGGTTTTTGGTAAGAACTCGGCCACAACCATTAAAAAAACCTCAAACACAAACACCACATGAGAAGCCATTTTAGACCTACCCCAAACGCAGAACCGATTGCCGCTTCTGTTTCCAAACCGACGCTGCGAAGCCATTTACTGATGAGCAACACCGCCATCGCATGTGCGCTGTCTGCCGCAACGGCCATGGTGACAGGCGTCTGCTCCGGGCAGATTGCCTATGACTCTGCGAATAATCCAGTGTACAGCGGCGGTTGGTCAGCGGGCCAAAACGGCGGGTTTGGCTTTGGAGCCTGGAGCTTTAATGGGACCGACGCCACGCCGGCAGGAACTTATCAAGGGATGACGAGTTCTTCGTCCCTTGGAACTGCGTGGACGCTTTTCACGCATTCGACGAGCAGTGGCCTCGCCAATGCCGGGCGTTCCATTAATGGCGGCTTACAGGCGGGTCAAACGTTCGAGACCATTTTCCAAAACCCTACCGCATACCATTTTTATCGCGGATTTGACATGTTGTTCACGAGCGGCCCCGACAATAATCCCCCTGGTGCGAACGCGGCTTCACTGCGGCTTTCCGTTTTCCAATACGGCGGAAATAACTGGAACATCAATGATACCGGAAGTGTGGGAACGGGTTACTCCTCTTCCATCACCGGGGCAGCGGGTGTGAAGCTCGATTTGACGCTAACTTCGGCCACCTCCTATACACTGACGATGACGCCGCTGAATGGTGGCGCAGTGTACAGCCATTCGGGGACTCTGGCGGGACCCGTTGATTATGTGGACTATCGTTTGTGGGACGGCGCTTCCGGCGGCCCAAATGATGTAGCCAACAATTTCGAAATCAGCAGCATGGCTGTCAATGTCCCTGAGCCTTCCACCTTGGCGCTGATAGGATTGGGGTCTGCGGGCCTGCTGTTCTTGCGCCGCCGAAAATAAGGCTCCGGCCATCTTGCCTTCGGAACAGGACAAGCTGTGGAAGCGCACTCCAAAACTCCCTGCAAAAACGGGAGTGGCGGCGCGACTTGAAACGTGAGCATGTCCTTTTCACGAAAGTTTTCACGCAGAGAATTCGTGCGATCGGCCTCGCTCACGGCTGCTGGCGTGTTTGCAATTCCACTTGGGTTTTCAACAGCCAATGCAGCCTTAAAAGGCCACGCGCCCCTCAAAGAATTCGGTTACGGTGATGTGATGCTGCAGAGCGAGTTGCACAACAAGCAATTCGAGGGAACGCACGCCGTTTTGATGGAATTGAGCGAGGACAGTTTGCTCAAACCACTGCGTCAAATGGCGGGGCAGCCTGCGCCAGGCGCAGACCTCGGAGGTTGGTATCATTACGATTCGAACTACAAACCCGATTTCGTTTATGATGGATTTGCGCCGGGATGCACCTTTGGCCAGTGGGTGTCGGCCTTGGCGCGCGCATATGCAATCACCGGTTCCAACGCGACGCGGGAAAAGGTTTTAAGACTAAACAAGCTGTACGCGAAGACGATCTCAGGTGATTTTTACGAGAAAAATCGTTTCCCGGCGTATTGCTATGACAAGTTGGTTTGCGGGCTAATTGATTCACATCAGCACGCCGGTGATCGCGACGCTTTTTCGATCCTTGAGCGCACGACGGAAACCGCACTCCCGCATTTGCCCGGGAAAGCGGTGGAGCATGGCCACAGATGGCGTCAAAATCCGTCCGTGGGATATACCTGGGACGAGTCTTACACGATTTCGGAGAACCTGTTTCTCGCTTATCAAAGAGGCGCAGGCAAGCGCTATCGCGCGCTGGGAAAAAAATACCTCGACGACGAGTATTACGATCCGCTGGCAGAAGGCCGCAATGTGCTTGGAGGCAGGCACGCTTACAGTTACGTGAATTCGTTGTCCTCCGCGATGCAGGCGTATTTGACATTGGGAAGCGTGAAACATTTGCGCGCCGCCAGCAATGCCTTTGAAATGCTGACCGCGCAGAGTTTTGCCACGGGAGGTTGGGGCCCGGATGAGTTGCTCCGCGGACCGGACAGCGATGACGTGGCTGCCAGCCTCGCAAAGACTCATAGCAGTTTTGAAACCCCGTGCGGTTCTTATGCACATTTCAAGTTGACGCGTTATCTTCTCCGGGTCACGGGGGACTCTCGATATGGCGACAGCATGGAGCGCGTGATGTATAACACGGTTTTAGGAGCAAAGCCTCTGCTGGCCGACGGCAGCACTTTTTACTATTCCGATTACAATTTTCACGGCCGAAAGTTTTACAAGAAGAACCACTGGCCTTGTTGCTCCGGCACGTTGCCGCAAGTCGCTGCAGACTACGGCATCAACTCCTACTTTCATGATGAAGACGGTGTTTACGTCAATTTATACATCCCTTCCACCGTGCGATGGACGCGGGATGGCGCCAAGATATCATTGACCCAAGGAGGCGATTATCCGTTTGAGCCTGTTGTGCGATTCAACGTATCGGTTTCGAAGCCGACGGAATTTGCGATTCACCTGAGAATTCCTTCGTGGGCGGAAGGCGCTTCAATCGATTTAAATGGCAGGACTGTCCCGAAGCCCGCGCTTGCCGGCAAATTCGCCACCCTGCGTCGAACATGGAAGAACGGCGATGTTATCGAACTGAATCTGCCTTTGAAAATGCGTTTGGAGGCGATTGACTCGCGGCATCCTGAAACTGTGGCGCCGCTTTGCGGGCCGCAGGTTTTGTTCGCCATCACCGATGTGCCGCCGGTGGTCACCGCCCGACAGTTGTTGGCCGCCAAAAAAGTTGCAAAACAGTCATGGCAGGTCGAGACCTCCACCGGGCCGATGAGCATGTTGCCGTTCACTGTGATCGATGATCAGCAATATTCAACCTACGTAAACATCCATTAACATCAGCATTCCTGTGTCGTTTGCTTTTTTGGAATTGGCCCCACTTTCGGGGATGCAGTCGCCCGGATGACTCAATATCGAAGATATTTCGCGACTGCCTCAGTGCGGGACTGCACGTGCAATTTTTCGTAGATGCGCCGAATGTAAGTGCGGATGGTATCTATGCTGATGTCCAGTTCGCCGGCGATTTGCTTGTAAGTCCAGCCTCTGGCGAGGCCATCAAGCACCGCTTGCTCGCGTGGCGACAACTGTCCGGGTTTTTCGCCTGAGCCATCGCCGGTCGTTTTCTGCTTTTGAAAGGAAGCCACCACTTTGCGCGCGATCGAACTGGTCATGGGCGAGCCGCCCGCATGAACTTCCCGGATGGCGGCAAGCAGCTTTGTCGGGCTGGACCGCTTGAGAAGGTAGCCGTTGGCGCCCGCCGCCAGCGCGCGGAAGATTTTTTCTGTGTCCTCATAGACCGTGAGCATCAGGATTTGCAGCTCGGGAGAGCGTTCCTTCAATTTCTCCACGCACTCGATGCCGTTCATGCCTCCCATGTTGATGTCCATGAGAACCACATCCGGCTTGTCTGCCGGCAATCGCTCCAGCGCGGCTTCGGCGGAGCCATAACTGCCGACACATTTGAATCCGGGTGCGCCGTTCACAAAAGTAGCGATGGATTGACGAAGCTTGGCTTCGTCGTCAACGATGGAAACTGTTATCATAAATCAATTGCGGGTTTTGATATTTTCAACGGAAGAACAAATTTCACGGTGGTGCCGCGGCCTGGCGAGGATTCGACACCGCAGAATCCGCCCACAGCCTCAAATCGTCTGGCCATGTTTCGCAATCCGTCTTGCGTGCCAGGCCAATGCCCATCTTCGGCGACTTCTGATTTTGGCGCGAAGCCCCTGCCATCGTCCTCAACCGTGACCTCAAAACTGCCGTTGTGGCAGGCCATGGAAATTTTCGCGCGCGTCGCGCCGGAGTGTTTCAAGATGTTGGCCAGCGCCTCGCGCACGCCAAGAAAGAGATGGTGCCTCACCTGGGAGGACACCGGGTAGGCAGGCATTTGGGCCGGCACGATCAACTCGCATTCGACGCCGGTCATCGAAAAATATTCCTGCGCATATTGCGAGAGGTAAGAAGCAGCATGTTCGAGCGTGTCGTTCTGCGGATTGACGGCCCAGACGATTTCGTCGAGTGAATGCAAGACTTCGCGCGAATCATCCGAGATGGATTTGATTTGCTCCTGCAAGTCCTCCGATTTTATGCCATCGCGCCGCGCGTGTTCGCTCAGGAAGGAAATACGGCACAACTTTGCCCCCATTTCATCGTGCAAATCCTGGGCGATGCGCGTTCGTTCGCGTTCCAATACGTGCTCCTGTTCCAGACGTTTCAAGCGGGCCCTGGCTTTTTGCCGTTCAACGACGCGCACCGTGCCGCCCACCACCGATAGCATCGCGAAACCCGCAGCGCCAATGAACCACCACGATTGCCAGAAATACCGGGTAAACACAAACCGCAGTTCCGCACCGCTTGCGGGCCAGTTGCCTTCGCTGTCGCAAGCGATGACCCGAAAATTGTATGGCCCCGGCGGCAGGAAATTAT
>DASRBR010000150.1:0-3152 GCA_035653495.1 Verrucomicrobiia bacterium | reverse complement strand
CCCGGTTGCTGGCTGCCGGTCTGGATGAACGTGATGGCGGGATCGTGATTGATGGCCTCTGTGTGCATGGAATTGATGACGCAGATGTCGTCCGCGATGGTTTGCAAATGCGGCGTCAATTCGCTCATCCAGCGGCCGCTTTGGCCGCATTGCTGGAAACCGAATTTGCTCGGCGCAACGGGCAATCGCGCCTGGCCAGAAACCATGCCGGTGATGCGCTGGCCCATGCGCACGGAATCGGGCAGGTCCTGGTTGAAATGCGCCTTCAACTCCGGTTTGTAATCGAGCAACTCCAGTTGCGATGGCCCGCCCGATTGAAATAAAAATATGCCCCGCTTCGCGCGCGGCTTGAAATGCGGCAGCAACAGTCCGCGTCCCGTTCCGGCTTCGGCGATGCCGCCGAGCAATTGTCCGAACGCCAGCGCGCCCAAGCCGAGCGTGGAGCGCACTAGAAAATTTCTGCGATTCAGCAGGCAGGGCGTGTTCATCTCCGCAAACCTCCGGCTTTAACATGTGAATTCATATTTATGACGAATAATGATCGCTGGAATATTCAACGGTCTTGATCCGAGTTCCGCTCGCATCATAAATTAATAGATGATCCTTGAAGGCGCCCTTGACAGGACTCTCCATTTTAATCGCCTTTTCTCCTTTTTGATTGGAGTAGTACCGGATGGTCAAAGACTGTCTTTCCTGGTCCGGCAACTGCGCGGCAAAATTTGTGCTGTCTTCATATGCCTTGGGCGGAAGGTCCTCCTTGGGTCCTAAAGTCCATCCTGCCATGGGGTCATCAGCCTGATGCTTTGCGCATCCGCCCGCGAACAAAAAAGGAAATAGCAGAGCGGCCAGCACCGGGAACTTCAACGATTTGTTTTCGAGGGCGTCTTTCATGGTTGAGTCATCAATTGATTGTGATGGTTTCATCGAGATTCAAAATGAGGCTGGCGACATCTGCGTAAGCGGCGAGTTCGGCATGGTCGAGTTTCGGATTTGTTTTGGATTCGCCCACCGCAAGAAACTCATCTGCCGCCTTTTTGTCCGATTGAAAATGCGCGTTCGATTCGTGCAACAAATTGAGCAATGCTTTGAGCTCGCCGCGGTCCGGGTGTCGTCCGGTTGCCAGTTCGAAGGCGAAACTCAGGCGCGCTTCGGCCTTGTCGCCGCCTTCGAGCAACATCCGCTCGGCGAGTTTGCGCGCCGTTTCAAGGCGGATGACGTCGTTCATCAGCGCCAGCGCCTGCAATGGCGTGTTGGTGCGCAAGCGGCGCGCGACGCACACTTCGCGGTCGGGCTCATCGAAGGTCGCAAGCGTCGGGTTCGGCACGGTGCGTTTCCAGAATGTGTAAAGGCTGCGGCGATACAGGTCGGCGCCGATTGATTCCTTGTAGGTCGTTCCGGGCAAATCCGCCGCCACGACGATGCCCTTGTAATAATTGGTGGGCTGATAAGGATAAACCGGCGGGCCGCCGATGCGGTCCTCAAGCATGCCGCTCAAAGATAACGCTTCGTCGCGCAACATTTCTGCCGTAAGCCGGCGGCGCGGTCCGTGCGCGAGCAGGCGATTGTCAGGGTCGCGCTCGTTCAGCTCCGGCGTGGAACGCGAATCCTGCCGATATGCCGTGGAAGTGACCATGAGTTTCAAAAGTTTTTTCACGTCCCATCCGCTCTCGACAAATTCAACCGCCAGCCAGTCGAGCAATTCGGGATGGCTCGGCCAATCCGCCTGGTACCCGAAATCCTCGGACGATTTCACGATGCCGATGCCAAAAACCGATTGCCAGAAGCGGTTCACCACCACGCGCGCGGTCAGCGGATTTTCAGGGTTGGTCAGCCATTGGGCGAGGCCGAGCCGGTTGCGAGGCGCGGATTTCGGGAAAGCGAGCAAAAATTCCGGCACATCCGGCTGCACTTGATCGCGGCGCTGGTCGTATTGTCCGCGGAACAACACGTAAGCCGGGCGCGGCTGCGGCAATTCCTGCATGACCATGGTTGTGGGCGCTTCGCGCTCCAATTCGAGCAAAGTTTGATGCGCGTCATCAAAATCTTTTTGCGCCTGGGCGAACTCCGGCTTGTTTGCAGCCAGCCAATTTTCGCGCAGCAATTGGACCTGACGATGCGTGCGATTTTGTTCCGGCGTTTGGGCGGCGAACTTCAGCGCTTCATCGCGCGCGAAGGAAGCTGTTTTGTAAGGGGCTTCCGCGTGTGCGGCCACTTTGATATCGGCCAACGCGCCAATGAAATGCGCGGAATTTGTTTTCGTGGATGCCCCCAGCATCGCGTGTCCCGAAATGTCCGGCACCACCAAATCATCTTCATGGATTATGTCGCGGAAACATTCCCGTCCATCGACAAAAATGCGCAGCCCTTTTGCCGAGCGTTGTCCGTCAAAGGTGACCAGCACATGCCGCCATTCATTGAGCGGAATTGTTTCGCGCGTGGTCACGTCAATGGAATAGGCCGGCCAGCGCAGCACGACGCGCGCCTGCAACGCACCCGATTTCGTCATTCGGATTTCCACGCCGCGACCATAGCTATCGGAGGAAGGGGGCACGTGAAAATCCATCGTCGAGAACAGCGGCCCGTCTGCTTTTTCATCGCGCCGCACCCATGCTGCGAATGTCCAGCCTTTCCCGCCGTCGATTTTTGGAATTTCCTGGGTCTTCAAGCTGTTGCTGCCGTCGAACACGAGCGCTTTTGTTTGCAGCGGCCCATTTGTCAACGCGAGATCGCCTTGCACTTTAAATGGTTTACCTCCCGAAAGATTGGAAATCGTCGTGTTCGTCGTGTTCAACGACGCGAGACCCAGGGAAAGAACCACGTTGCTTGCTGCGAACCAATCCGAATTGGTGGAGCGGGGGAGCGCTGCATCGAACGAAACTCCTTTCCAATCCTGCGCCACGACGAACCGTTTCATCGCGCGTTCAGCTTTTTTCATTTTTGCGCGTCCTTTCGCTATTGCGGTTTGCTGTTCCTGCGTGGGCGTGAGCAGGAGGGGTGCGGCATTCCCCACGCGGCCATCTTCGCCGTATTCATCCACATTGTTGAAGAATGCGAAAAATTGATAAAACTCCTTCTGGGTGATCGGGTCAAATTTATGGTCGTGACAACGCGCGCAGCCGATGGTCAACCCCATCCACGCCAGTGAAGTCGTT
>DASRBR010000149.1:0-2960 GCA_035653495.1 Verrucomicrobiia bacterium | reverse complement strand
CTTCCAGCACAATTGCCATCACGACCGCGACGATAAAAAATCCCGTCTGCCACCCCCAAAACAGGAGCGCTGCGCCCACAAGCATTGGCGGGGTTTTCATAAGCGGGCGAGGCCTTCTTCAATTTTCCCCAGGACGAGCGTGTGAAAATTTTCCGGCTCGTCGGCCATCGGCCCCGGATCAAGCGGCGGATCGGGCGTTGACTCGGCCATGACCACCACCAGGAGCGGCACACCGAACGACTTGAGTTTCTGGACAAAATTGCGCCGCGAGGCATCCCATTCCAAAAACACACAGACACAACCGCTGACAATGGATGCGTGGTCCAGCACAAGGGCTTCCAATGCTTGGAATGGCTTCTCGCGGCACGTCCGCACGGAAGCCAAAATTTCGAGCATCTGATCGCCATGTGCGAGGCCGCGTCCCGCAGTGAAACAATACGCCTGCGCGCCGACGAACAGGAGGTCCAGCAGGGACTCCTGCGTTTGGATGACGCAGGCGAAGGATGCGGCGACGGAGACGGCCTCTTCAAAAAGTTCGCTGCGCGGGTCGTTGCTGAAGGTGTCCAACACCAGCGCGTGCCGCACAAAAAACTCGTCGGCATATTCCTTCACGATGGGTTTGCCGGTGCGAGCCCAGCTCCGCCAATGGATGTGCCGTAACGGATCGCCGCGCCTATAATCGCGCAACGCGACAAATTCCTCGCTTTGGCCGACGTTCGATGCGAGCGCAATGCCGCCCTCCTGATACTTCACCGTTCCGGGCAATGCGATTGGAGGCAGAACATAACGCTTGGGCAGGATCAACAACGTTTGCGGCAATGGAAAGCGGGTCAACGCGCGAAACAGTCCGAGCGGATCAGCGCGCCCGATGGTCACCCCACGATAACGCAGCACGCCGCGCCGCAGCGGAACAACTTCCACCCGCGCTTCGACCTGGTCGTTCGAAGGTAATTGCGCAATGACGGCTTCCTTGATGACGGCCAGCCGAAACCAATTTGTGTTGCGCCTTTGGCCCACCCGCAACGACCGGAATTTTTTCTGCTCGGCCAGTTGGACCGCCTGCCATTCGGAAAAATCAGGACGCGGATCGGCCAAATCTTCAATCAAAACCAGATCGGTCTGGACCTGCGGCGCGCGGTTCGAAACGGTGACGACATAATTGAATGGCTTGCCAACAGTTGCGAACCGCGGCAGATGGCGCGTGGCGGAGAATTTTGCGCGGAACAACCAGCCGAAGCAAAACGACACAAGTATCAGGAACAGCAGCAATGAAAATGCCTGGTAGGCGACCGTGCTTTCCATGTCCATCCCCATCAACGATGTGATGCTCAATGCCACGAGCACGACCAATCCCGCCGGTGTGAAGCGCCTTGTGGCCCGGTAACGAAAACCTGACCCCATGCGATACAAACGGTATAGCAAGCGCCAGATGGCGTTCATGCAGATTACGTGGGAACGGGAATCTTTTTGACGATCTCCTCAACCACATTCATCGCCGTCAAACCCGAGAAACGCGCCTGCGGCTCCATCACGAGGCGATGCGCGATCACCGGCACGGCGAGTTCCTGAATTTGTTCCGGGGTGACAAAATCAAGGCCGTCAAACAGCGCCACGGCCTGCGCGGCTTTCATGAGCGCGATTGAGGAACGCGGACTTGCGCCCAATTGCACGCCCGCAGCGGAACGTGTCGCGCCAACAAGATCCACGACGTAGCGCTTCAACTCGTCGCTGATCCGCACTTCCTGCACGGCGTGCCGGAGCGCGAGCACTTCTGAAACGGTCGCGCATGGCTGAAGTTCGTTCAAAGGATGAGCGTGCTGTTGTGCCGTCAGAATGGCGACTTCCTCGTCCGGTTGCACATAACCGAATTTGAACTGCATCGCGAACCGGTCCATCTGCGCTTCCGGCAACGGATAAGTGCCGCGAAATTCCACCGGGTTTTGCGTGGCGATGACAAAAAACAATTCCGAGAGCGGCCGGTTCTCGCCATCGACGCTGACCTGGTTTTCGCCCATGGCCTCAAGCAGCGCGGATTGCGTCCGGGGCGAGGCGCGGTTGATTTCGTCGGCAAGGAGAATGTTCGTGAAGACCGGACCTTGATGAAAGTGAAAGCGATGGTCCTGCTGGTTGAAAATGGAAACACCCAAAATATCCGACGGAAGCAAATCCGGCGTGAACTGGACGCGCTTGAACGAGGCGTCAATCGAGCGCGCCAGGACTTTTGCGAGGGTGGTCTTGCCGGTGCCGGGAAAATCCTCAAGCAAGGCGTGACCGCCGCTGGCAAGCGCGGCCAGCAACCGGCGCGTCGCGAGCGACTGGCCGTGCATGACTTTGGCAATGTTCGCGGCAATTTTTTGGTAAACTTGACGCGCCGCCTCCGGATTGATTTGAGTCATTTAAAGGGTGTTTTTCTTGGCGCAATATAAATCAAAACAATCCAAAAAATACAGCAGTTTTTTCGGGGACGGGCATGAAATTTGGAAGACTGGCTCAAATGCGGGCAACTGCCGTTCGTTCGGGGCCCGGTTCGCAGCCCGTGGAAAGCGCGATTCTCGAGAAGGAAAGCAAAAGAGTTCACCGGAATGCGCCTTGTTATTATTGGCGTTTATTTTTTACATCATTTTTATTGACGGATTGAGCACATTTTGCGAGAATAATTTCATTCTGTCTTTCGTTCACCGTACGTGAACTGTCTTACCCGGGCATCCCGCCGTTTGGGGGCTTGATTATAGGAATGGATCGAGAAACGCATCGCGCTCTCTTTGAGTGGCGGCACTCAGGGTTTTGCACGATTCAACGATATATTCCTATGAAATTCGTAAATCTTTTCTCTCGAATTTTGCCCGCGCTCCTGGTCTTTTGCCTCATGTATCCGCTCCAGACCCGCGCCGGCGAAACCCTGATTACTTTCGACGACGTTCCCGGGGAGACCATCATCAACACCCATTACGCCGGCCTCC
>DASRBR010000148.1:0-6653 GCA_035653495.1 Verrucomicrobiia bacterium | reverse complement strand
AACACAAGGCTCCACGCTTCAGTTGAGCCTTTATTATCGCGATGCTTCGAGCAATATGGTGACCGTTGCTCAAACAACCGTCACCTACGACACCAATCTCTTCACCAACCTCGACCGGTTGATTGACTTTTCCGTCGTCTTGACAAATGTCCAATCCACCGACCCATGGGCGGGCCAGAACATCGGCATCCAGTTTATGTCCACCGTCCAGCCCCAGCTCATTGGCGGCGTTTGGGACCTCGACAATGTGCGCCTCGTGGACACGGTTGCGACCGTGTTGATGCAGCCGAGAATGATCAACGGCCAGTTTAGCTTCACTTTGAAAAGCGAGCCGAACCTTCCCTTTGCCATCCTTGGCACAACAAACATCACGCAACCCGCCAGCGGTTGGGTGAACATCACCACTTTGACGAATACAAGCGGTTCGTTCCAATTCACCGAGCCGGCCACAAACCTCACAGAAAGATTTTACCGCGCCCGGCGGTTGTGATAGAATAAGCGCATCCGATTGATGCGCGCGACCACTATCACCCCATCTTTAACTCGCCGGGCCTTTACGCTAGTCGAACTGCTGGTGGTCATCGCGGTGATTGCCATCCTTGTCGCGCTGCTGGTTCCAGCACTGGCGTCGGCCAAGGAAAAAGCAAAAACCGCGAACTGCATTTCCAATCTTCGCCAAATCGGCATGGCCATTCAAAGTTATGCCTACGATTTTGACGGCAGAATTCCGTATGGTCCGGTCGCGCCGCCTTACACGAATCCTTCGGATTTTTATCCTTCCACCGGCTGCCCGACGAGCTTGATCTCGTTGCAAAACGGCGCGCCCGTGGGGCTGGGCTTGCTCTTGCAGAACTATATCAGCAGCCAGCCCGGCATTTTGTTCTGCCCGTCCAGCGACCAATGGGTTGATACCGTGGCCGAACTCCAAAAGGTTGGGTTCACACAGGCGCAATCGAGTTATTATTATCGTCATGCCGGGAACACGCTCTTGCACGACACGTTCGTGGCCACAAATAATCCCGACCATCTCCAACTCGACAACTTGGGCGATAATCGCAACGGGCTGCCCATTCGCGCCCTGGCAATGGACACCATTTTCCTTTGTCCGCCGGACATCGCGGTCTATGGCGTCAAGCCGAGCACGCATCACAAGCAGCAAACGGCCACCATCCTTTTTTCCGATGCCCATGTCCTTTCCCGTCGCAACTACAACCAGCAGTTCACGGTGAACCTCACCAATTATTCGCAGCTCACCAGCGCGTTCAGCTCCATTCTCGGCGTGCTGGAACAGGCGGACACGCAGCAATGATGAATTGCTCGTCGGATGGTCGGGCGCAGCGAAGATTTCTAGTGCGATTAAGCCGGTTTATCTAGCGGGCGGAATTCATCAGCGTGATACGAACTGCGGACCATCGGGCCGCTGGCGACGTGCTTGAATCCCATCGCTTCAGCAACGCTCTTGTATTCGGCGAATTTTTCCGGTGAAACAAATTCCATGACCGGCAGATGTTTCAATGTGGGCTGAAGATATTGGCCCAACGTAAGAATGTCACAATGCACCGCCCGCAAATCGCGCATCGCGGTGAAAAGCTCGTCTTCAGTTTCGCCCAGGCCCAGCATCAATCCTGATTTCGTGTGGATGCTTTCACCGCGCCGCGCTTTCACTTTGCCGAGCACGCTCAGGGAACGTTCGTAAGTTGCGCGCGAACGAACCGAGGGCGTCAAGCGCCGCACCGTTTCCAGATTGTGATTGAAGATGTCGGGATTCGCAGAGAGCACCGCTTCTATGGAAGCGTCCCGATCCAAAAAATCCGGCGTGAGCACTTCGATGACAATGCCGGGATTGGCCGCACGAATGGCTTCTATGGTCTGCCGAAAATGTTCCGCGCCGCCGTCCTGCAAATCATCGCGCGCCACAGCCGTGATGACCACATGACGCAGCCGCATCCGGCGCGTCGCTTCCGCCACGCGCGCCGGTTCATCGGCTTCCAGCGCGAACGGCTTTGCCGTGGACACGGCGCAAAATCCGCACGCGCGCGTGCAACGGTCGCCGGCAATCATGAAGGTCGCCGTTCCCTTGCTCCAGCATTCCCAATGGTTCGGGCACTTTGCGCTTTCGCAAACCGTGTGCAGCTTCAACTCATCGAGCAGGCTGCGCGTGTGGCTGAACGTGTCCGACGTGGGCAGCTTGATGCGCAGCCATTCGGGAAGGCGGGGGCGTGGTTTTATTTCAGTATCAATCACAAAATATATTAACCGCAGATAAAATGCGAATGGTCGCAGATATGATCTTTCCTATCCATGTTCATCAGTGTCCATCCGTGGTTGAAAAATTCTTTTTCCAAAATCTCGCCAATTCATCCGGCCCAAAATCGGCCAGGATTTTCCCGTCCACATCAATCACGGGCGAAAGGTCTTGTCCGGACAACTGCACCATTTCGGCGTAAGCCTTGTCACTGGCCATGACATCTACAACTTCGTACTCAATGTCGTGGTCATCGAGCCAGTTCATGGCCTTGTGGCACCATCCACAGTATGGTTTGATGAACAAACGGATTCTCATCAACGAACCTTAAACGGGCGCGTTAAAAATTTCCACCAACGTTTTTTCTCCCATCGTTCTTGCGCTGCATTCACCCTTTCAAGAAATTGCCAAAATTCGGGAAGAGATTTGTACTTTTGTTCGAGTGCCAAACACTTCTTATTCGTCGTTAATTCGTGGTCAGCAAACAGAATCGTCGGATTTACTTGTTGAACGTCCATAAAATAATAATCACCCGCGCCGTCATCGCCGATGACCAAAAAATTGAGCTGCCATTCGCTTCCATAAAATCCGTTGGTGCGCAAGTCCCTGGTCATGTCGATGACTTCCTGTGCCACGCCCGTTAAATCCATGGTGCCTCAAAGCCTTCGCCAAACATTCCGCTCCGCATGAACTCGCGATACGAACGCGGCACAACCAGGTTCAATTCGGCTTCAATTCGGTCAAGTTCAGTAGATGTCATGGCATTCAATCCAAATCAATCCTCATCCTCTTCAGACTCACCAAAAACCGCCTCGTACGCCTCATTGATCTCATCTTCGTCGAAAGTTATCAACATTCGTCCAGTGTTCGGCGACTCTTTTGCAAAAGCTGCCACGGAAAGAAATGCGCTGGTCAATCCTGGGCTCCAGCCTTCGGAAAATTTTTGCGCCCCAAAAATGGCAAGCTCCTTGATGGCAATTTGATAATCCGTTTCCAACCAATCCGGCAAAGACGGATTGTCGCGAAAAAGCCTGCATTCCTCGATTGTCGCCACAAGACCAAACGCGTTCGGATCCATCAACCCGCGTTCGATGCAGATGCGCGCGATTTGCGGAACGGTCGCATAAGACGCGATATCCACATCGCCTTGATGATGCAGGTTTTCCCACAACTCGTCCCAAATTGACTCCAAAACAGCCTCATCTTCCTCGCCCATTTCTAAATTTTTCAGGGCCTCTGACGCATCATAAATCATGCGATAGCCTCCCACGAAGGTTTGCCATCTGGGATCGTCAAGCGTCAGCATCGGTTCTTCTCCTGCTGGAGTGCCAGCAATGTTAAGGTGCTTTTGGTAAATGATACTCCTTTAAATACCTATCAAAGACGGGTTCTTGAGATTCCGTTATTGCAGCATTTGAGTTGCCATCCGGGGCGTAAGCACGCAGTGATTCGCATTCGAAGCAGATTACGAAATCATTTGTCTTTGCATCCTCTATGGTTCGGATACCGTGGCGAGGATTGAAGCAATCCATTGCGGCAATCGCAACCCCGGGGTTCTCGCGTTCGCGAATGGCTCTGGCCAAGGCCGTTAAAAGCTCCCTTTTTTCCGGTCCTGAACTTATTTCAGTTTTCCCAAGAATTGAAAAACGATGAAAGTAATTTGTCGAAACTTCTCCTTCATTTCGAGACTGCCTACGTTCGGGATCCAATGAATAAAGTATAAAGCGGGCTTTCTCTGCCGATATTGCTTCGACTGTTTCCCGAACACTGCGTCTTTCTTTATTTTTGAAATCAGCCCCAATCGCCAAAAAAGTGAGCATGCAGGCCGAGCAAATAAAAAGGAAGATACGACCCACAAGCTTTAGCCCCCCACCTGCTGCTTGTATTGCTCGGGCGTGAGCAACGCATTCACTTCCCCCGGATTGCTCAACTTGATCTTGTAAAACCAGCCATTGCCGTAAGGCTCGCTGTTCACCAGTGCCGGATTATCGCTGAGGGCTTTGTTGACCTCGACGATCTGTCCGCTGACCGGCGAATAGATGTCACTCGCGGTTTTCACGGATTGGACCACCGCGCAGGCGTCGCCCGCCTTGAGCTGGCGGTCTTTTGCGGGCAATTCGACAAAAACAACGTCAGTCAATTCGTGTTGCGCGTGGTCGGTGATGCCAACGGTCGCGGTGTCGCCGCTGACGCGCACCCATTCGTGGGATTTCGCGTATCTCAAATCTGAAGGAATGTTAGACATGGGCAAATTGAGGCAAGGATGGTGGATTTGGTCAATCCGGTTTTCGATAGATGGGCTTGGGCACGACGACCGCAGCGTAACGTTTGCCGCGAATCTCAATTTCAATCGGCGTTTGCGCCTTGGCAAATTCCGGCTTCACGTATCCCATGCCGATGCCGATGTTCAGCGACGGGCTTTGCGTGCCGCTGACGACTTCGCCGATGGGCGCGGCATTTGCGCCGGTGCTCCAGATGGGATAATGCGGGCGCGGAGGCGCGGATTTATCAGTCATCTTAAACGCAACAGATTTTTTGCCGACACCCTTTGCCTTCTGCTCCGCCAAAACCGAGCGCCCAATGAAATCTCCCTTGTCGAGTGATACAAAAAATCCCACGCCTGCTTCGATGGGCGTCGTTTCCTCATCCAATTCGTGTCCGTAAAGCGGATAACAAACTTCGGTGCGCAAGGTGTCGCGCGCACCAAGGCCGGCCGGTTGGAGACAATATTGATGGCCGGTCGCGAGCACCTTGGACCAGATGGCGGCGATGGTTTCCGAAGGGCTGACAACTTCGAAACCATCCTCACCGGTGTAACCGGTGCGCGAAACCCAGGCAGGTTGACCAAAAAAATGAAACTCGCCGATTTGGTTTTTGGCCAGGTCAGAAGCTCGCGCGACCAGTGTTCCGCAATGAGAGCAACTGGGAAAACATTGGTCAATGAACTCGACCACTCGCGGGCCCTGTATGGCCACCGCGCCAATCCTTGCCGAGGCATTTTGCAGATCAATCGAATCGCGATCAGGAAATGCGGCAAGCTGTTTTTGCAGCCACGCAACATCGTCATCAATGCGCGAGGCGTTGATGATGAGGAGATATTCCTCCGCGCGCAGTCGATAGGCGTAAAGATCATCAATCACGCCGCCGCGCTCGTTGCACATGAGCGTGTATTGCCCCTGGCCTTCGGCGAGTTTGCGGATGTCATTTGTGAGAACGTGATTGAGAAAAATCGCCGCACGCTTGCCTGTCAGCAAAACTTCGCCCATGTGCGAGATGTCGAAAATGCCCCCAGATTTGCGCACGGCTAGGTGCTCGTCCACAATGCTGGTGTATTGCACCGGCATCTCCCAGCCGCCAAATTCCACCAATCGCGCGCCGAGCTTTTGATGCAGTTCAAACAATGGGGTCCGCTTCAACATAATTGTTTCAGTTCGGAAAGTACCAAACCACCTTTGCAATGCATCGGCAAGCGGAAGTTCGCATCGCAGCCCCCTCCCCCCACCCAAAAAAGCAGGAAGAGCGGGAAAAGGGGGAAAAGGTGGGAAATCGGGCGTTCTAAAGACGTGAACAGCGGGCGATTTTGCCGGCTTCCACAGCGCAGACAATTTAAATGTCCAGTGCCGATTTGCGCGCGTCGCAGACCATTCATCTTCAGGTACACTGTCATCTGTTATAAGTTAACAGAGCAGGTAGGACACAGACTGTCCTAGTCGCTAATCGAACAAAGATTCCCCCTAACCCTTGAGCCTGACGATTCCTTCTTCATTCGCGGGAAGATTGAGCGCGGCGGCGACGGCTTCCGGGTCGCTGGTTTCGATGTAGGCGCCGTGGTCGCGCAGGAAGAAAAAGAGCCACTCAGGAAATGTTTCCGTGCTCGTGTCCAGCACCAGCTTGAGTTCACTCGTATCGGGCGACTTGCGATGCAGGCTCAGCGGATGGGCGATCTTGCTCCCATCCTGCGTGAACATGACCAGTCGTGCCTTCATCGCGTTCCTTCAATGTCAGGATGCAAACGTGTCCATCACCATGCAACAGTTTTTCAACCCCATTTTTCGACAAGCATCTGGTGCTTGGGAATGCCCATGTCTCCTACAACCAGTTTCTGCGTGTTCTCGACCAGTTCGTTCGGGCCGCACGCGTAAAAGAATGTTTTCGAAACGTCATGGATGTGTTTTTGGATCCAGACCGAGTCAATGCGTCCGCAACGGCCCGGCCACGGATCGCCGGCCGGCAATCGCGTGCAGGTGACGCGAAAGTGGAAATTCGCGTTCTCGCGTTCGAGCTGTTGAAATTCGTTGTTGAAGATAATGTCGTTCGTGGTGCGGACGCTGTACAGGATGGTGATTTTCGTCTCGAGCTTGCGGCGTGTGGCTTCCCGAACAAACCCGCGAAACGGCGTTACGCCCGA
>DASRBR010000147.1:0-4943 GCA_035653495.1 Verrucomicrobiia bacterium | reverse complement strand
CGGCAATCCGAACGATCCCGTCACGCTCGGCACGCCGCATGGTCTTTGGTTTGAATATCTCGGCCTGCGCTCCAGCGGCCACGGCCAGCAACTCCCCATTTCCATCACCTTCATCGACCCGTCCAGCCCCATCACCAAAGGCATGAGCGATTGGACGACCATCCATGAGGAGCTTTACAATAACAAGCAGCTCTTTGACAAAACGCATCCGCTCGCGCGCGGCAAGCAAACCGTCAAACACAAGGACGGCACGGAACAAGTGGATGATTACGTTGTCGTCTGGACCAACGAATACGGCCCGAAGAAAACGCGCGTGTTCTGCACCACCATTGGCCACAACAATGAAACCGTTTCCGATCCGCGTTACCTCGACCTCGTCACCCGCGGCGTTCTTTGGGCGACCGGCCACTTGAGAAAAGACGGCAAACCGGCAAAAGGTTACGGGCCGCAGGAGACGAAGTAAGCGCGAGTTGGAAATTTCTTTCACTGACAAGGCTTCGCTTTAATCCGCGCCAACCAATCCACGCGCGCGGACGGATTCTTCCTGGATGTGCTTCACGCGCGCGGCCATGATGTTCGCGCGGCCAAGATAGCCCACGATCACCTTCGGATTCGAGCGTTCCACCACCGGCAGGCGCCCCACGTCGTGATTCAGCATTTTGGTGATCGCATCGCACAGCAATTCATCCGAGTAGGTGACGGTCGGGTTTTGCGTGCCGGCCTGCAAGACTGTCATCTCTGACGCGCGTTTGCCTTGCAACGCCCGCACCACATCACCGCGCGTGATGATGCCGGCGAGCAATCCTTGATTATCCACAATCAATGTCCCCTGGCGCCGCGCCAGGCCGGGATGGCCCTTCGCAATCAATTCTGAAAATTGTGTCAACGGCAAATTCTCCTGGATGATGGGCGGGTTCTTGTCCATCACTTCGCTCACGCGCAACAGGTTGAACACATCCACGCTGTATTCGCAGGAGATGTGCAGGCCGCGCCGCGCGATTTTCTCCGTCAAGATCGAGCGCCGCAAAATCAGCACTGTCACCCCCAATGCGGCCACTGAGCCGATCATCACCGCCGGCAACGTGTTCAAGTCATGTGTCAACTCCAGCAGGAACACCATGCCGGTCAACGGCGCCCGCATCGTTCCGCCCATGATTGCCGCCATGCCCACCATAGCCCACAAACTCGGGTCGCCTACCCCAATCCATTTCGAAAGAAATGCGCCCAATGCGCCGCCGACGATGAGCAACGGCGCCAGCACGCCGCCTGATGTTCCCGAACCAAGCGCCACCGACCAGACCAAAGCCTTGCCGATGAGCAAGCCCAGCACCGCAACGCCAATCATTTTCCCGAGCAGCATGGAATGGATCAATCCGTAGCCGACGCCCAGCACGCGCGGATCCAGATAACCACCAATGCCCACGAACACCGCGCCGATCGCCGGCCACCACATCCAATGGATCGGCAGCCGGGCAAAAGCGTCTTCCAGCGCATAAACCAGGTTGGTCAAAACGCTCGACGCAAGGCCCGCCGTCAGCCCAACTGCGAGCGCCATCGCCAATTCCCATCCGCTCAAGGCAGCGTGTGCCGGAATCGGAAAAATCGGGGCCGGTGTCAGCAACGGCATGCGGTCACGCAACGCCCAGGCCATTGCAGCGGCGGCCGCCACCGGAATGAAACTGCGCGGCTTCCATTCAAACAACATCACTTCCACCGCCAGCAACACCGCGGCAACCGGCGTGCCGAAAATCGCCGTCATCCCGGCCGCTGCGCCTGCGACCAGCAACGTTTTGCGCTCAGCCGATGAAAGATGAAACAATTGTGCGAAGAGCGAGCCAAACGCGCCGCCCGTCATGATGATCGGACCTTCCGCGCCGAAAGGGCCGCCGGTGCCGATGGAAATCGCCGACGATACTGGTTTCAGGATGGCCACCTTCGGCTGCATCCGGCTTTGGCCGATGAGAATGGCTTCGAGGGCTTCCGGGATGCCGTGGCCGCGGATTTTCTCCGAACCATAGCGGGCCATCAGCCCGATGATGAGCGCGCCGACCACCGGGACCACAATCACCCACGGACCGAAATGCGCGTCCTGTGGCGTTAATTGGGCATTGGCAGACCAGGTGTGGAAGAACGAGATGTTGGTTATCAAAGCGATGAGCCAGAGCAACGCGCTGGCAACGAGCGCGCTGATGGCCCCGATGACCAGCGCCATGCCGGAAAGCAGCAGCACTCGAAAATCCGTTGTGAAATCCGCCAAAGAATCGTGATTGTTGTGGTTCGACGCTGCGGCCACTCGCTTTTTGTCGCCGGCAATTGTTCGGGACGTATTCATCATCATATCAAATCAAATAGCCTTTCCTCGGCGAATCAGGGAATTTGCCCGCGGAGAATAGGCATAATAAGATAGTGTTTCCACGTGGCCCAGACAAGGGGTTTATCTGGGGGTAAATCAGCCGCATCCGGTGCGATGCCCAACGCGAAGCAGGCGAGCCTGCACCCCATTTTTGGTAGGGACGCGCTGCTGCGCGTCCGTCACCGAGCATTGGCGCTAACCGGAACTGCGCGGACAGGGCTGTTGCCTTGTAGAAAACGTTTTTTAACCGAGGAGCCATGAATTCAACAAAAGTAGCAGTTTGGGGAGCGCACGCGTCCCGCGTGCCCCGTTCGGCGTCTCGCCGAACGGAAAAAGACCCGGAAGCACCCGGCGAGACGCCGGGCGCGGCAACCGAGACGGTCGCGCTCCCCAATTCCCATCCCAGTTCCATTCTTATCCCACACGCAAGCATCTTTTCAACAGAGCAACAGGGCAATAGCGCCGTCCGCCCTCCGGCGTGATCCGTATTTATCCGACACAAGGCGACACAACGCGCTCCGACGAGTTTGTCCCGCAAGGGACAACCGGATATTAGCCAGCCACGCAGTGGCTGGAGCATGGGCAAATGCCGTTCGCGTCCTGAAAGGACGCCGGAAATCGCTCGTGTCTCATGGGCGTGGTCTTTCCTCCGTCCCTTCGGGACGCGACCTTCCGTCTGCCACCCCCAGACACTGCGTGTCTGGCTAATTTCCCTTGCTCCTGCGGAGCAAACGCCAGTTGTTGCGCAGCTAAAATCTATGTTCAACATTTTTTCTCCATCAATGTACAAAGCTTTCCCTTTCGCGATGGAATGGGCGGACAAGGCTGTCCGCGCTCCGGTGCGATTCCAAATTATCCGACACAAGGCGACACAACGCGCTCCGACGGGTTTGTCCCGCAAGGGACAACCGGATATTAGCCAGCCACGCAGTGGCTGGAAAACCGGCCAAAGCCCTTTGCGTCCTGAAAGGACGCCGGAAATCGCTCGTGTCTCATGGGCGTGGTCTTTCCTCCGTCCCTGCGGGACGCGACCTTCCGTCTGCCATTCCCAGACACTGCGTGTCTGGCTAATTTCCTTTGCTCCTGCGGAGCAAACGCCAGTTTTTGCGCAGCTAAAATCTATGTTCAACATTTTTTCTCCATCAATGTACAAAGCTTTCCCTTTCGCGAACGTTCGCGTTTTTTCTTTGGCCAATATTTTTGTCATCTCACCATAATTGCGGTGGCTGCCAGATCGGCACCAAATAATGTTTGGGCTTGGATTCGGTCTTGCGGCTGGGCGGCTTGGGCAAGTCTTCTTCCGAAATCCATCCCTTTCGTTTCAATGCAGCCTTGACCGGGTCGGATTCCTCCTGCTGTTCCTCCTGTTGTTGCTGCTGTTGCTCCTGTTGTTCCTTCGCCCTTTGCTCGGCCAGTTCAGCTTCGCGTTGCTCCTCGGCGCGCTTGCGTTCGGCTTCCGCGCGCACATCCCTTTGGAGCAGCTCGCGCACCTGCCGCTCTTCTTCCATCTCCTGGCGTTTCCGGTCAATCTCGCGTTGGCGCGCGTTCTGATAAATCTCCGCGGCGATGCGTTGTTTCTCCTCCCGCGCCGTCTGCGGCGGCAGCGACTCGACCGCCTCCATCGCTTCCTCTTCAGCCGCGCTTTCGGGCTTCCAGTGATCGAGGTCCGCTCCCAGTGCGCCGAACAAATTATAGCGCACCTGATTGGACCACTTGTTGCATTCGTACCTGTCCGATGAGTGTTGGCTGGGTGCCTCCTTGCGCCGCGCCAGTTCCTTCTCGATCGCTTCGGCCTCGGCGCGTTTGCGCTCGGCTTCTTCCACCTTCGCCCGCTGCCGCAATATGTCGGCCCATTTCTCGCGCGCCAACGCAAGATGCCCGTCACGAATCTCGTTTTCCTCGCGCTTGAGGGCTTCGCGCGATTCGGTGGCCTGGTATCGCAACAAAATTTGCGCCAGAAAACCCCATCGCTTGGGCTGGTCCGGTTGCGTGGCGACCTGCTGCAAAAATAATTGCGACACCAGCTTCATCGCCGCGCCGCACATGCGGGGGACGTCCACGTCGGCCTGATCGACCGCCGCGGCCAGTTCGTTGGCGGAGCAAAGGCCGTTGATGGCGCGCGCCTCGGCGATGCGTTTGTAAAAGCGGGCAATGCTCGAGAGCGAGCCTTCGAACCCGAAATCTTTTTTGGCGCGATCAAGCGCCCTGCGATAAGAAATGCGCTCTTCGAAAAGCCATTCCTCCAGCAGCGCGCGTTGGTCGCCGGAAAGCTTGTTCCATTCGGCGTCCGAACGCGGTTTGCGCAGCAGGGCATCGGAGGGTTTGAAGGAAGGCGATGGATTTTCCGGAGGCGGCTCGGGCGCGGCGGAAGCCTCCGGGGTAGGGACGGACCGCTGGGCCGTCCGCGGATCCCGCATGCGGGACAGCGCGATGTCTTCACCTTCAACAAGTTCATTATCGCTCGCCGGTGATTCCCCTCGGACGCGCGGCAGCGCGTCCCTACCCACGCTGGGCTGATTATCGGCTGCTTGGGCGCCCTCCTTGGGATTTAAGGTTGATTGTGATTCTGATTCTGCAGTTTGAGCATGTT
>DASRBR010000146.1:0-3974 GCA_035653495.1 Verrucomicrobiia bacterium | reverse complement strand
CGATGACGTGGACCTGTGCTGGAGATTGCAACAGCGTGGGATGAAGATTGGTTTTAGTCCCGGCGGTTTTGTCTGGCATTATCGTCGTTCGACAGTGCGCGCTTATTTGAGGCAACAGCGCGGTTACGGCGAAGCAGAGGCGTTGCTGGTGCGCAAACATCCCGAGTATTTCAACATCTTCGGTTCCAGCATGTGGCGTGGACGGATTTACACCGCGTCAAAGCACGGCATTCTCGTCCGCGCGCCAATTGTTTATCATGGCGTTTTCGGGAGCAGTTGGTTTCAGACGTTATATAGCAGCCAGCCGATGGGTTTGCTCTCATTTTTCAGCAGCCTCGAATACAGCGTGATCCTGACGCTGCCGTTGCTCGTGCTTTCCACGACATTTCCCTGGTTGTTTCCAGTCGCCATCGCAAGCCTTGGATTGTCGTTTGGAGTTTGCATCACTGCAGGCTGTCAGGCGCAATTGCCGCGAAACAAACGACGCTGGTGGTCGCGCGGGGTGGTATCGCTGCTCTACTTTTTGCAGCCGATTGTGCGCGGTTGGGCGAGGTATCAGGGCCAGCTCGGACTTCAACTCGCGCCGCAGACAACGAAGGAAACGCTGGATTCGATCGCGCTGCGCAACAGCGGCCAATCGCTCAATGAAACCCGTTACTGGGCAGGAGCGGAAGTGGATCGCATCGAGTTTGTCCGGAGCGTGCTCGACCGTTTGGACAAGGAAGGCTGGCCAAACAAATCGGACATCGGTTGGAGCGAATACGACATCGAGGTGCTTGGCAGCCGCTGGACGCGGTTGCAACTGACCACCGTGGCCGAGGAATGTCAGCGCGGCAAAAAAATCCTGCGCTGCCGCTTGCGCGCGCGATGGTCCTTGCAGGCGAAAATTGTTTTTTGGGGCGCTTTGGGATTTGAATTGCTTGTCATCGGTGCGGTGGGTAAATGGTTGCCGTGGCTGCGATTGATGCTCTTAAGCGTTGGAGTTTTCGCGTGGTTCGTAGTCTGGGAAAAACGAAATCTGCAAAGCCTGATTGCCGTGTTGCTGGATGAAGTCGCACAAAAATGGAAGATGGTGAAGATTCCGGCTGAAGAGAATCGGCAAAAGCCGTGACACTGAAACAGCAAATCATACTTTTGTGTTTTTCGGGAATTTCCGGACTTCTCTTTTTGTATTTTGCGTCTTTCAACGGCTATGCCGCCGTTCAAGGCTGGCGAGGGAAGCGCGCAGGTTCATTGTTTCCCTTAATTGGCGGCTTTTGCGGATCGTTTTCGTTCCTGGCTCTTTTAGAACTGTTCGGCGGCCCTGGGCGAACATGGGCTTGGTTTGCCTTCGCTCCCATGATACTGGACATGGGATGCATTCCCTTGTTAGTTAGTTGCGTGGTCTTTTTGTTTTCCGGTTTGATTTCGCGCCCCGGCCCGAAGCCATAAAACATATATGATCCAATATCATCAGCTCCTGAAATTGGTTTTGGAAGAGGGCAAGTTCAAAGCCGACCGCACTCGCACGGGCACTTATGCCGTCTTCGGCGCGCAGGCGCGCTTCCCGCTGGCAGATGGTTTTCCGTTGCTCACAACCAAAAAGCTGCATCTCAAATCCATCATTTACGAACTGCTCTGGTTCCTGCGCGGCGACACCAACGTCAAATATCTCAATGAGCACGGTGTGACGATTTGGGACGAATGGGCCGACAAAGATGGCAATTTGGGTCGCGTCTATGGCGCGCAATGGTGCGATTGGCGGACTGCGGACGGCCGTTCCATCAACCAGATTGACGAGGTCATCGCCCAGATTAAACGCAATCCCGACAGCCGCCGGCACATCGTCAGCGCGTGGAACGTCGGTGAAATCGAGCGGATGGCGTTGCCGCCGTGCCACGCACTTTTCCAATTTTTTGTCAGTGACGGCGAATTGAGCTGCCAGCTTTATCAGCGCAGCGCGGATTTATTTTTGGGCGTGCCTTTCAATATCGCCTCCTACGCCTTGCTGACGATGATGGTCGCGCAGGTTTGCGAATTGAAGCCGGGCACATTCGTCCACACGTTTGGCGACCTGCACCTTTACAGCAATCATCTCGAACAGGCGAAACTCCAGTTGACACGTGAACCACGCCCCTTGCCGCAAATGAAACTCAATCCCGCAGTGAAAAACATCCACGATTTCAAGTTCGAGGATTTTGAACTCGTCGGCTACGATCCGCATCCGGCCATCAAAGCGCCGATCGCGGTGTGAGCATGCGTTGAGAAAATTGATCCAAGGTTCAATGAAAGTCTCCGTTGCCGCGCGGTTGAAACGCAGCTTCGTAGAGTTCAACAAAATCTGCTTCGGTCATCGCACGGGGATTGAAGGTCACTGTCCATTGGCGCGTGGCCTCATTTGCAAGTATTTTCAGGTCAGATTTCTTCACGCCACAATCACCGAGCGAACGCGGCATTTGTGCAAGGTTCAAAAGGGATTCCAGGCGCGTGATCAAGGCGTCCAACGCTTGCTCATGACCATCGCTGACGCAGGCAATCTCGGGCGCGGAAGCGAGTTCGGCATACGCCAGCCGCGCGGCGGCATCCTGGCCGTTGAACCGCACCACAGCCGGCAACATCAGCCCCACGGCCTGTCCATGAACGATGCCATAATGCGCGGTAAGCGGATTGGCCGCAGCGTGGACAGCGCCCAACATGCTGTTCTCAATGGCAGTTCCCGCCAAGGCAGCGCCCAGAAGCATCCGGCCGCGCGCTTCCAAATCGGCAGGCTGCCGCAACACTTCGGGAAAACTTTTGACCAGCAACTTGAATGCTTCGTGCGAATACATGAGCGAAAGCGCGTTGCGTTTGCGTGTCACGGCTGTTTCGACCGCGTGAGTGATGGCGTCAATCCCGGTGCAAGCCGCGACACGCGTCGGCTGCGAAACCGTCAGTGCCGGATCGAGTATGGCGATGCGCGCGGCAGCCTTGGGATCGCCGCAGGCCATTTTTTGGTGAGTGTGCTCGTCGGCGATCAACGCGAACGACTGGCATTCACTGCCGGTTCCGGCAGTGGTTGGGATGGCAATCAAGGGCAGCATCGGTTTGGTCGCCTTTCCCACGCCCCAATAGTCCTGCATGCGCCCGCCGTTGGTGAGCAGAAAATTGCAGCCTTTCGCAGTATCCATGCTGCTTCCGCCGCCAAGGCCGACAATGGTATCGATTGCTGCGTCCTTGGCGATTGCGAGGCAATCATCCACATCGCACGTTGTCGGGTTTTCGCGCGTTTTGCCGAAAAGAACGACTTTCAATCCCGCTGCCTCCAAAATCCTTTGCACTCGTTCCGCATGACCCGCCGCAACGATGCCGGAATCCGTGACCAGCAAAACTTTTTTGGAACCGATTTCGCGCGCCAGTTCGCCGGCGCGTTCGATACTGTTCACTCCAAACACAATGCGCGTGCGCGGTTGATGATCAAAAGATGGAATCGCCGGATGCGGCTCCCGAGGTTCAGCCGGTGCGTGCGATTGCGGTTTTTGCGAAACGTTTGACATGGGGATCTTTCTATTAATTACGCGCGTTCGATGGAGCGACGCTTGTATAAAAACTCGAACATGTTGCCTTCGTGCGGCTGGTCCCAGGAGATTTTCATCGTCGAAATCGGGCCGAGATTCAGTCGCTCAATCAGCGGCGAGTCCAATAGTTGCTCGATGAACGTCGCGTCCCTGGTGATTGCGGTGACGACCAGCGATGGCCCGATTTGCTTGAGCATTTCTGATTGCGGGACTTCAACCACGCTTGCGTAAGGACAAAGAAATTCGCGATTCGCCAGGGGATGCGAAAACGATTCGCACAATACAATTGTTGGCCGCAAATAAACCCCGCCTTCGAACTCGACTTTGCGCGGCCCGTTGCGATATTTGGCCGTGACGTCTGTTGCGCCCGGTGTTTTCAAATCTTGTTCAATGGCAGCATCAATGTATTCTGCCATTTTGGAATTTGCGAAGCCGGAAAGA
>DASRBR010000145.1:0-3348 GCA_035653495.1 Verrucomicrobiia bacterium | reverse complement strand
AGCTTCTGGAGGAGGTCAAGTTGCTGACGCTGTTCGGGCAGGGAGGTGTAATTATTTTTGATGTTCGCGATCAGGTCCTCGATGCGCGTGTGCTCGGTGTTGACGTATGTGCCCTGGTAAACGCCAGGCAAAAAGCCCGACTGCCAATTCTGCGATTCCTGGATTGGATAACCGCCGGGACACATCGCGATGAACCCGGGCAAATTCTGGTTTTCCGAACCGAGCCCGTAAGTGACCCACGAACCGACGCTCGGCCGGATCTGGCGCGCGTCGCCGCAATTCATGAGCAAAAGCGACGGCTCATGGTTCGGCACGTCGGCGCACATGGAACGGATGACGCAGATGTCGTCGATGTTCTCCGCCACGCGCGGGAAAAGATCGCTCACCTCGATGCCGCTCTGGCCGTATTTCTTGAACTTGAACGGCGAGGGAAACGCCGCGCCGGTCTTGCGTTCGGTGGGCAAATTTTCCATCGGCAACAATTTGCCGGCGTATTTGTCGAGCGCGGGCTTGGGATCGAACGTGTCCACGTGCGACGGTCCGCCATTGGCGAAGATGTGCACGACGCGTTTTGCCCTGGCCGGAAATTGCGGCGACTTGGGCAGGAGCGGATTCATGGTCGTCTCCGCATGCGCGGTGCTGATGAACCCGAGATTGCCGAGCAGACTGGCCAGCCCCAAGGCACCCATTCCCATGCCGCAACGATGCAAAAAATCGCGGCGCGTGAGCGCAAGATGTTCAGGGTTGGGCGCGTGATGACTCATCCAAATCACTTATAGCATAAAAGACGCCGCAGCGGAACGAAAAATTCAACGGGTGGAGTCCGTCCAGCGGAAGACTTTGGCGCAAAAAGACGGCCCGACTCGTTGCTGCCTTGTAGAAAACATTTTTTAAAGGACGGCCAGCAATGTAACAACGGTAGCAGTTTGGGGAGCGCGACCGTCTCGGTTGCCGCGCCCGGCGTCTCGCCGGGCGCTTCTGGGTCTTTTTCCGTTCGGCGAGACGCCGAACGGGGCACGCGGGACGCGTGCGCTCCCCAATTCCCATCCCAATTCCTTTCTTGTCCCGTACGCCCAAGCATCTTTTCTACAGAGCAGCTCGTTGCCCGTGCCACCAAATCAGAACAATGCCGCTGACGGGCGAGTCTTGTATCGTCGGAAAATTCTCATACCATCGTCGCATGAGCACTCGATTGGTTTGCGCGTGGCTGGGGTCCTTTTTGTTGATGACGTTTTCGGCATCGAGCCAGACGGTTGCGAAAACTTACACGCTGGGCATGATTGGGAAATCGCAGGGCAACGCCTTTTTCGAGGCGGCGCATGCGGGCGCGAATGATGCCGCGCGCGATCTCGGCGCGAAATATCATCTCAAGATCCAGATCGACTGGCGCACGCCGAACGAGGAGGACGCGCAACGGCAGGCGGAGTTCATCGAGCAGCTTTTGCTCAGCGGGGTGGACGGCATCATCATCAGTTGCTCGGACGCGAACAAGGTGAACGACGCGATCAACAAGGCGGTGGAACAGGGCGTGCCGGTGGCGACGTTTTCCGGCGATGCCGCTGCGAGCCGGCGTTTTGTTGCGCTGGGGATTGACGATTTCAAATGCGGCGAACGAACGTTTGAAGAACTGGCGAAGTTCCTCAAAGGAACGGGCGTGGTCGCGGCGATCGATGGGAATCCGAACGCGGAAAATCTGCAGAAACGCGCGGCGGGTTTTCGGGCAGCGGCGAAAAAATATCCGGGCATTAAATTGCTGGACGTTTATTATCACAAGGAGACGGCGCAGGACGCCGTGGCGAAGATCGAGCAGGTGATGCAGGCGAACCCGGACGTGACGGGCTGGGGTTTTTTGGCGGCTGGCCGTTGTTCACGGACAACGCGCTGAATTGGACCCCAGGCTCGATCAAATGCGTGTCAGTGGATGCGTTGCCGCAGGAACTTCATTATGTGCGCAGCGGGCATGTGCAGATGTTGCTCTCGCAGGATGTGTATGGGTACGGATATCACGCGGTCGAGCGGTTGATCGAGAAATTGCAGTTCAAGAAGGAGCCGCGCGGCGCGGTGGAAGATACGCCGTTGACGGCTGTCACGCGCGGGAATGTCGAAGAGTTCGGCAAGAATTGGGAGAAGTGGTTGCCGAAGTGAATGGAGTGCGGAGTGTGGAATGCGGAGTGCGGAGTGGGAGAACCACCAAGACACGAAGGCACCAAGAAAAAACGAGGATGGAGGATGGGCAGCTGTTTCCAAAAGGCTACACTATTTTTTTAACCGCTCTAATTCCTGTTCTTGGTGAGCCGCGCGAGGATTTCGCGGAGTTCAGTGATTCGCGGCGGCTTGCTGAGCACGCCATCCACTTGCGGGGGAATTTCGCCGTCGCGCTTCATGAATGCGCCCCAACCGGTGAGCAAAATGACGGGTGTTTTGGGCGAATCTTTTTTCAAAAGTTTCGCGACTTCGCGTCCGTCCACGTATGGCATGCCCAAATCGGTGATCACCGCGTCGAACGGATTCTTGACCTCCATCGCTTTGCGGAACATGTCCACGCCGGCCTGACCGCCATCGGCGCATTGGACGGTATGGCCCTCTTTTTGGAGCATCTCCTTCACCAATTCGCGCAGCATCGGTTCGTCATCAATGCAAAGGATGTGCAAATCCGGCGGCAGATTGAACAATTCCTTGCCAACACCCGGTTCGGCGCGCTGCGTGAGCAACGGGAAGACGAGGCGAACGGTGGTGCCTTTGCCAAGTTCGCTTTCAATCTCGATCTTGCCCTGGTGCCGTTCCATGACGCCATAGACCATCGCGAGACCAAGGCCGGTGCCGCGCTGGCCCTTGGTGGAATAGAACGGTTCGAGGCAATGCTTAAGCGTCATTTCGCTCATGCCGGTGCCGTTATCAACCACTTCGAGATAGGCGCGCGTGGTGGCGTTTGACCCTTTCTTGTCGCCGGCTATTTTTTGCGTGCGCGTGCGCACGATAAGTTTGCCGCCGCCGGGCAATGCGTCCACGGCATTAAGAATCAGGTTTGTCACCGCTTCACGGACTTCGGCTTCGATGCCGGCGACCAAAGGCAACTCCGGCGTGAAATCGGTCTCCGTCTCGACCATGATGCCGCGGCCTTGGGGAATGTCCCGCCAACGCGGGCGCGTCATGTCAATCACCTGCTCCGCCAGTTCATTCAGGTTGAGCGGGAACAAAATCTCCTGCTTGTCGCGCTGGCGATAAAATTCGCGCATGCGGGCGACGATGTGCGCGACGTCCTCGCCGGCAGTGCGGATGTAATTCAAATTTTTTCGCGCGCTGGCGCTGAGGTTGGGCTCATATTCAAGGAGCAAACCGGCGAAGCCG
>DASRBR010000144.1:0-11872 GCA_035653495.1 Verrucomicrobiia bacterium | reverse complement strand
CGCGGGACTACGAGTTTGAAGGGCCGGTGGATGTGCCGGAGTTGCGGCGGCCGCGAAAACCGGAATTGAAATGGGTTGAGCGCAAGGCCGTGAAACCCGGCGAAGCCGAGCTGGCGGAAAATCCGCGAAGCCGGAGCGCGCAATTGCGGGTGATGGAAAAGATTTAAAATGGCACGGAACAGAAAAAATCAATCGCAGGGGCTTTTGGTCGGCCCGGCGCTGAAGGCGTCGCTGATCTGTTTTTTCATTTTGGTCTGCTGCGTCGGTTATGTGTGGCAGAAGAAACAGATCGCCGAGCTCTCGCGCCAAATCCGCAACCAGGAAGCGCACTACAACGATTTGCGCGACCACAATGACAAGCTCAAGAAACAGATCGCGGTGTTGATGTCGCCGACCGCGCTGGAAGCGCGCGCGAAGGATTTGAGGCTCGGGCTGGTGGCGCCGTCGCCCATGCAAATCTGGCGCTTGCCGGAACCGCCCGGAGATGTTCCGGCCGGCACGGAGCCGGACCGTCAATTGGCCGCCGGCAGGTCCGGCGCTGTGGCCGCCGTGATGGAGCAATGACTTTTTTACCGCCGCCCGCGACACCGTCGGAAGAGGAACCGAAGGGGCGCGGGCGGTTGGTAAAATTTTTGGGAAATCAGAATGGCAAAGAAACTGCAATTCAAGAGGCTGATTGCGCTGACATTTTTTATGGCGCTGGCCTTTGGCGGGCTGGGGTACCGCCTGGTGGATCTGCAGGTTTTGCGGCACGGAGAACTCGCCAGGGAGGCGCGCAGCAACACGCAATTTGTCTGCCGCCTTGAGCCGCGCCGCGGGGACATTCTGGATTGCAAGGGGAACCTGCTGGCGACGAGCGTATTCGTGAAGACGGTCTGCGCCGATCCTTCATTGATCGGCACGCATGCGGCCGAAGTAGCGCATGCGCTCGCGCCGCTGTTGCAGATGAATGAAGGCGAACTGGAACGCCGGCTGGTTCCGCGCTCGCGCCGCAATGAAAAAGGCCAGCTCGTCCCGGTGCGTTACGTTTTGTTGAAGCGCAAAGTCTCCACCGACACGTGGGAAAAAATCCAGGATGCCATGAGCAAGCTGCCGCTGGGCGAAGACGCGCAAAAATTGCCGAAGAAGGAACTGGCATTCAACGCGGCGCTTCGCAAAAGCGCCATCATGACCGAGCCGGTGGATGATCAGTTGCGGATTTATCCCAACAGCAGCCTCGCCGCAAACGTCATCGGTTACGTGGGCGAAATGGAATTGACGAACATGAATCCACCCATCCAGACGCTGGCCGGTTTGGACGGCATCGAATGGCGGTTTGATTCCAAATTAAAGGGCGTGCGCGGCTGGCGCGTTTCGGAACACGACGGTCACCAGCGCGAAATGGTTGACATGCGTGAGCAGGACATCGCCCCACATGACGGGTTGAACGTGGTGTTGACGATTGATTCAGTCATCCAAAACATCGTTGAAAACGCGCTCAGAGACGGTCTCAAAGAACATGAGCCCAAGAGCATCTCGGGCATTGTCATTCGGCCGCGCACGGGCGAAATCCTCGCCATGGCTTCGCTGCCAACGTTCGATCCCAACAATCCCGGCGCACCTGGCACTCCGCCCGATGCGTTGCACAACCGCCTGATCAGTGACGTCGCCGAGCCGGGTTCGACCTTCAAGATCGTGGTGGTTTCCGGCGCGCTCAATGACGGCATCGTGAAGCTGACCGATGAATTCGATTGCGAACATGGAAAGTTTTATTACGGCGGCACCTTGTTGCATGACCACACGACCACGCTGGGGGTTCTTTCGGTGAAGGAAATCATCACCAAATCATCGAACATCGGCGCGGCGAAAATCGGCCTCAAGATGGGCGACGTGCGGCTGCATGATTACATCACTGCGTTTGGATTTGGCCGCACGACCGGCATTCCGCTCAAGGCTGAATCGCGCGGCATTGTGCGCGCGGTGACCAATTGGAGCAAACTTTCCATCACGCGCATCCCGATGGGGCAGGAGGTCGGGACGACGTGTTTGCAAATGGCGATGGCGATGAGCGCAATCGCGAACAAGGGCGTGTTGATGCAACCGATGATTGTGGACCGTTTGGTGGACACGGACGGTTCAACCGCCATCAAATATTATCCTCAAGTGGTGCGCCGCGTCGTCAGCGAGGAAGCGGACAAGGACATGGTGGAAGCATTGAAAAGCGTGGTGACCGATGACGGCACGGCGAAGAAGGCGGCGATGGAGCATTACACCGTCGCCGGCAAAACCGGGACGGCGCAGAAGGCGGAATTCACCTTTGATGGCAAGAAATACCACGGGCATTACGGTGAGAAATTCTATTCATCGTTCATCGGGTTTTTCCCAGCTGATAATCCTGAAATCTTGATCTATGTCGCGCTCGATACACCGAAGGGGAACCATTACGGCGGCGAGACAGCGGCGCCGATTTTCAAACAAATCGCCGAGCAGGCCGCCAATTACCTGAACATCGTGCCGGACAAGGACAATCCATCGGAGGCGCCCGGCGCGCCTGCTGTGCCCGTCGCCGCGCCGGTAGTTGCGCCAGACCAGCCAATCAAAACCGCGGAGGCGAAATTGCCATGAGCGCTTTTCAATTTCACTTTTCAAATATCAAATCAAAAAACGGGGAGCGCGCCCGCTTCGGGCGCGGTTGGGCGCGTGGCCGCGTCGAACCTAAAACTGCCAGCCTTGCGCGGCTTGAAAACCGCCGCGTTCAGATTTCCGCACTGGCTGAGGGCCGTCGCGTTGTTGGCGCGGTAGCCTGTGCCCGGGGCGGGCGCGCTCCCCATCGGCTTTTGTGTTCGTTTGGGCTTGCACGAAAGCTCGCAATTGCCAGCATAATGCTTCAATGGAAAGTCGTAGTTTAAAATTTATCGCCAACGCGTGCGGCGGGGAACTGGTGAACGGTTCGCCGCAGTCATTGGCGGGCCGCGTCTGCACCGATTCGCGCCAGGCGCAGGCGGGTGATTTGTTCATCGCGCTGGCCGGGGAGCGGTTCGATGGACACGACTTTCTGGGCGAAGTGATGCAAAAAGGTGTCGCCGCCGTTTTGATTGACCGGGCCAAACTTTCCGCAGTTTTTGCCGCCAACGGCTCTCCGTCCAACCGCACTCCACAATCCAAAATCAAGGATTGCAGTGTCATTACTGTGGACAATACCCGCCAAGGATTGGGCAAATTGGCCGCGCGTTACCGGGACGATTTTACGCTGCCGGTGGTTGCCATTGCAGGTTCCAATGGCAAAACCACCACCAAGGAACTGGTCGCTTCCGTTTTGCGCCAAAAATTCAAAACCCTTTGGAGCGAAGCCAGTTTCAACAACGACATTGGCGTCCCATTGACCCTATTGAACCTCGAAAAAGGGCATGAAGCGGCAGTTTTGGAGGTGGGCACGAATCACCCCGGCGAACTTGCGCCCCTTGTGCGGATGATTCAGCCGAAAATCGGCATTTTGACCAGCATTGGGCGGGAGCATTTGGAGTTTTTCGGCGATTTGGCGGGTGTGGCGAGCGAAGAAGGCTGGCTGGCGGAGCTTTTGCCGGATGGAGGAACGCTTTTTCTCAATGGCGACGGCGAATGGGCCGGGGAAATCGCCCGGCGCAGCCGGGCCAAGGTGTGGCGGGTCGGTTTGCAGGTCGAAAACGACTGGCGTCCGGCCAATGTTCAGATGAACGAGCAAGGAATGCGTTTTTGGGTGTCCGGGCCCAAACAGAACATCACCGGGGAATATTCTATCAATCTCATTGGGCGTCATCAGGTTGTGAATGCCGTCTTTGCCGTGGCGGTCGGCGCAGAGCTGGGCTTGAGCGCCGAGGAAATTCAACGCGGATTACTTGAGTGCAAACCGGCAAAAATGCGCTTGCAACGCTGGAATTGGAACGGCGTATGCGTGCTAGATGATGCCTATAACGCCAATGCGGACTCCATGAAAGCGGCATTGCAAACCTTGCAGGAAATGCCGTGCCGTGGCAGGCGGGTCGCGGTGTTGGGTGACATGGGCGAATTGGGCGGTCACAGCCGGGCAGCGCATGAAGAAGCAGGACGCATCGCGGCAGATTTGGGCGTGGACCAGCTTTTTACGGTGGGCAGCATGGCGGGTGTGATGGCAAACGCCGCCCGGGCGGCCGGGTTGCAGGACGTGGATGAATTCAGCGATCCAGTGACGGCGGCGGATGCGGTAAAACACTTTTTAAGAGCTGGCGATGTGATGCTGTTGAAGGCATCGCGCGCCACGCGGATGGAGCGACTCACGGAAGCGCTCAAGTCGCAGGAAGCGGCTGGAAAAGACTGAATGCTTTATTATCTGAGCCAATATTTGATTGATGCGTCGGCGGGAACAGCGTGGGAAAACCAAGTGTCAGGGTTGCGGTTGTTTCGGTACATCACTTTTCGCAGCGCGGGCGCGGCGGTGACGGCGTTGTTGCTGAGCCTGTGGTTCGGGCCGCGGGTGATCGCGTTTTTGAAAGAGTTGAGTTTCGGCCAGAATTATCGCGACCGCGCGGAAGTGGCCGGCAACCTGACTTCGCGCGAGCCGGGAAAAAAATTCGGCACGCCGACGATGGGCGGCTTGTTGATCGTGTTGACGCTGAACTTGACGACGTTGCTTTGGGCGCAGTGGAACACGCTGGTGCAATTGGTGGTGGTCGCGGTGGTGGTGCTCGCGGCGCTCGGTTTTTACGACGATTACACGAAGATCATCAAGGCGAGCAGCGGCGGGGCGAAATCGCACGTGAAACTTTACGTGCAAATCGCGCTGGCCTTGTTCATTGGCAGTTATCTGTGGTACTCGCCGGCGACGCAAAAGCTGATCACTGAAATCATGGTTCCGTTTTACAAATATCCGATCGCAACGGGCGCGGGCGGCGCAGGGCTGGCTCTGACAATTTTGACCGTGGTGGGCAGTTCGAACGCGGTCAATCTGACCGACGGCCTGGATGGCCTGGCGATTGGTTGCACGCTGATCGTGGGATTTGTTTTTTTGGTGCTGACGTATGCAGCGGGAAATTTCGAAATCTCGAAATACCTGCAAATACCGCATGTGCCCGGAGCAGGCGAGTTGACGGTGTTTTGCGCGGCCATGTGCGGCGCGGGACTCGGTTTTCTCTGGTTCAACTGCCATCCCGCGCAGGTGTTCATGGGTGACACCGGCTCGCTGGCGTTGGGTGGCGCGCTGGGAGTGATGGCGGTGCTGATCCATCAGCCGCTGGTGCTGTTGATCGCGGGCGGAGTTTTTGTGATGGAAGCGGTTTCGGTGATTTTGCAGACGACTTATTTCCGCTACACGCGCAAACGCTACGGCCAGGGCAAGAGATTGTTTTTGATGGCGCCGCTGCATCATCATTACGAAAAGAAAAACTGGCACGAGACGCAGGTGGTGATGCGGTTCTACATCCTGTGCCTGCTGTTCGCCGTGCTGGCGTTGAGCAGCCTGAAAATACGTTGAGAAAAAAGCGGATCATCGCGATGCGAACGACTGAAGACAAAATCATTTTGGCTGAGAAAGCGTGCAAAAAAAAATATTCCGCGAAAATTTTTTTTACTCCTTGCACCCCATTGGAATCATTGTTAGAAGCAGTCAAGATGGCGACGCGAAACGCGGCGACCGACGATGTGCCTTGCTTAGACCAGCCTGCTCGAGCTTCGATCAGCTTCGAAATGACCTGCGCCCCGGCAAGAATGATTGCGCGGCACCCGGTGAAGTGCCTGCGAAAAATGACCATTTTGGGCAAACAGAACCTGAACCAAAAACCATCATTGATTTGCTCCGGGGTTTTTATGAGGAAAAAACCCCGGCGCGAAAAACCGAACATAACCACCTCACAAGAAAGGACGCTCACCAGCGCCACAGCTAAATGAACAACTCCAATCCATTCGTCCCCCAAGGCTCCCTCCTGGAGCAGAAGAACAAAAAGCGCGCGCGCGTAAAAGTCGCCGTTTTTTCGATCTTCGCATTGAACATCCTGGTCATCACCCCGCTGCTCATCCAGGGTTGCAGCAAAAAGGACACCGACCAGAGCGGTAATAATCAGCCCGTTGACACCAGCGCGGCGGCTGCCACTACTCCCGACACCAACCAGCCTCCCGCTCTCCCGCAAGTTGCAAGCAATGCCGCCCCGGACAACACCACCACCAGCAATTCCACCACGGCCGCTAACCCCGTGACTCCCGCGGAGCCTACGCCGGCTGTGCCGCCACCTACGCCTCCCACGCCGTCGGCGACAGAATACGTGATCACCAAGGGCGACACCTACTACTCCATCGCCAAGAAATACGGTCTGAAGATGTCTGACATCAAGGCGGCAAACCCCAGCGTCAATCCGTCCAAGTTGAAGGTCGGCCAGAAGATCGAGTTGCCTTCCGGCGCTTCAGCCGGCGGAACGGGTACAATGGCGAGCGCTGACAGCGGCGATGTTTATGTCGTCAAGTCCGGCGATTCGCTGACGAAGATTGCCAGGGCCAATGGCGTCACCGTCAAAGCGCTCAAGGCTGAAAACAATCTGAAAACCGACCACATCAGGGTTGGGCAGAAATTGAAAGTGCCGGCAAAAGCTGCTGCCACGCCGGCCGACACAACCGCTTCAGCGACTCCGATACCGCAGCCTGCTCCGGTTGTGCCGCCGTCAACGACGACCGCGTCCAACGGGACGCTGCATTGATTGAACAATCCATTCAACCGGACGCCGGGCGACCTCAACCCGCCGTCCGGGAAGTGGATTGAAGCCGGTTTTGCGATGAAGACTGCCACGTCATTTTTGATTGTATGTGTCACCGCCCTGCTGGCGCTGGGGATGGTGATGCTTTACAGCTCGAGCATGGCGGACAAGGGCGGCACGCACCTGCTTGAGATGCAAATGGTCTGGTGCTGCTTCGGCTTGCTGGGCTGCATGGTGGCGACCAAAATTGATTACCGAAAATTGAAACCGTTTGCGCTGCCAATGCTGGCGCTGGCGATTGTTCTTCTCGCGTTGGTGATGGTTCCGCATCTCGGCCTGGGCAGCAAATTCCAGACGCTCAAGGTGAATGGCGCGCGCCGGTGGTTCCGGATTTGCGGCGTGCAATTTCAACCGTCGGAGTTCGCAAAGCTGGCGTTGATTTTCGCCGTCGCATGGTATGGCGACCGTTATCAACGTTTTCTTGGCGAGTTCAAACGCGGCTTGATTGTGCCTGCGATTTTGGTCGGCTCAATTCTCGGTCTCATCTTCATCGAACCAGACCGCGGCACGACCATCCTGATGGCTGCGGTCTCAGCGGCAATGTTGTTCGTCGCCGGCGCCCGCTGGAAATACATCGTTCCGCCGGTGATTGTGGGAGCTGCGGGGCTTGCCTTTTCGCTGATATACGATCCGATGCGCACCAAACGCATTTTTGCCTGGCTGCATACGGATGAGCACAAGAACGACGTGGGATATCAGGCTTACCAGGCGATGCTCGCGCTGGGGTCGGGTGGTTGGACTGGCCTTGGTCTCGGCAACAGCCGCGAAAAACTTGGGTTTTTGCCGGAGCACAATACCGATTTCATTTTTTCAATCATTGGCGAGGAACTTGGCTTGATTTCAACGCTGCTGGTGGTCCTTGCTTTTGTGATTTTGGTGATCTGCGGGATGTACATCGCGTCGCATGCGAGCGATAATTTCGGAATGCTGCTCGGTTCGGGACTGACATTTTTGATCGGCTTGCAGGCGTTCATCAACATCGGCGTGGTGACCAGCGCGCTGCCCAATAAGGGTTTGCCGCTGCCGTTCATCAGTTATGGCGGGTCCAATCTGCTCATGATGCTGACGAGTGTCGGCTTGCTTCTGAGCATTGCGCGGCGCGCGCGGGTTGCGCCGTCGTCGGCCACGTCGTTTGAGCCTGAACGCGCTGCGCTGCCGGCTTGAACGCGGCAACTGCGAAAAGAATTTTGATGGAAAATCAGGTTTCAACGCCACGGGTGGCCATCGCTTGCGGTGGCACGGGCGGTCATTTGTTCCCTGGGATCGCAGTAGCGGAGGAATTGAAACAGCGCGGTTGCTCGGTTACTCTGCTGATTTCGCCCAAGGAAGTTGACCAACAAGCCGTCAAATCCGCGACCGGCATGGACATTGCGACGCTCCCTGCGGTAGGCTTGAGCCGGGGGCGCGGACTCGCGTTCGCAAAAGGTTTCATGCAATCGTATCGAGCGGCGGCAAGATTGTTCAAATCCGCGCGGCCCGATGCTGTTTTGGCCATGGGCGGATTTACCAGCGCGCCGCCAGTGCTTGCCGGCAAAGCGTGCGGCGCTCCCGCATTTTTGCACGAATCGAACACCATTCCCGGCCGTGCCAACCGCTGGCTCTCGTGGACTGTCAACCAGGCGTTCGTCGGTTTTCCCGACGCGGCGAAACGTTTGCGCACGAAAACCGTCAAATGCACCGGCACACCAGTGCGCCCGCAATTTCAAGCGATGGATGCGGCGGCATGCCGCGTCCAGCTCGGTTTGGATCCGAACCGTCCCGTATTGCTCGTCACGGGCGGCAGCCAGGGCGCGAGCGGATTGAACGATGTTGTCATCCAGGCTTTGCCTTTGCTGAAGATGCTTGCGCCGGATTTGCAATTGTTTCATCTCACCGGCCAGGGTGATGTCGAGAAGGTCGAGAAAGCCTGTGCCGCCGAGAATGTGAAAGCGATTGTGCGGCCCTTTTTTGCCGAGATGCACCTGGCGTTGGGCGCTGCAAGCGCAGCCATCAGCCGTGCGGGAGCATCTTCACTGGCGGAACTGGCGGCGATGCGCGTGCCTTCGTTGCTCGTGCCTTATCCCGCGGCGACCGACAATCACCAGTATTTTAACGCGCTCGCGTTCGAGAAATCCGGCGCGGCCTTTTTGATGGAGCAGCGCGAAGCCAAAGCGGAATTGCTCGCGCCCAAAGTGGTCGAGTTGATGGAAAGCGCCCCGACGCGAGCGAAGATGCAGGCGGCATTGGCCGGCTGGCATGTTCCGCGCGCCGCCGAGAACATCGCCGAGAACATCATGCAAGTCGTCACTGCGAGACGCCGCGCGCGCGGCGCGGTGACTTTGCCCAGCTCGTCAAATATTCACAACCGACAATCCGTAACCCCGTGAACCAGCTCAGCCCGGCTCCAGAACAATCCAAACCCGGCGAAAACGGGCAAAATGTGAACTCATCCAGCAACAATTTGATGACGGAACTGAAATCCACCGTGTCCGCGAACACGGTTTTGCGCCAGGACGAACCGCTCTCCAAACGCACAACCTTGCGCGTGGGCGGCAATGCGGATTTTTATGTCGAACCCGCCTCCGAAGCCGAATTGTCCAAACTTTTGCAAATCTGTCAAAGCCGCAAGCTCCCGTTTTTTTTGCTTGGACGCGGTTCGAACCTCCTCATCCGCGACGGTGGCATTCGCGGTTTGGTCATTTGCCTCGCGCATCCGGAATTCAGCCGCATCGAGATCACCGGTTATCGGATGTATTGCGGCGCAGGAGCGAAGTTGAAAGTTGTCGCCGGCGAAGCCAAGCGCGCGCAACTCACCGGGCTGGAATTTTTGGAAGGCATTCCCGGCACGGTCGGCGGCGGATTGCGCATGAATGCCGGCGCGATGGGCGGCTGGATGTTCGATGTGGTGGAATCCATCCGTTACATGGATTTTTCCGGGCAGGCGCATGAAGAACAGGCTTCGAAGATACAGGTCGAATACCGGAGTTGCCCGTTATTGAGGGACCACATCGCGCTGGGCGCAGTGCTCAAAGGCCATCCTGCCTCCAAGGAAGTCGTTGAAAAGCGGATGAAAACGTTCAGCCAAAAGCGTTGGGAATCGCAACCGGCTGCGCCAAGCGCCGGCTGCATTTTCAAAAATCCTGGGACGATTCCGGCGGGCAAGTTGATTGATGAGCTGGGTTTGAAAGGCACGCGCATCGGGGATGCCGTGGTTTCACAAGAGCATGGCAATTTTATCATCAACGAAGGGCACGCGAGCGCAAAGGACGTGTTGGAGTTGATCGATGTCATCCGTCAAAAGGCGCGGGAAAAGCGCGGCATCGAGTTGCAGACAGAAGTCGAAATCGTCGGCGAAAGCTGATGGTTGCGGATTAGCGATTTCGGATTTCGGATTTTTTTCAGTTGGAGCAGTTGAAACGTGAGTTTCAGACCGGGCGAGTTGTGACCGTCCGGGTTTACTACTTAAAGCGTGAAATATTTTAGGACCAGTTGGAAAGCATTTGCATTGCAAGCAATTCCTTTGTTTGAATCGCTTGCGAACACACGGGCTTCGATTGCAATCAGCAGTTCAGGGAAAAATCCGCAATCCGCAATCCGAAATCCGCAATCATAAAATGTCAAAGAGCCTGAATATCACGGTGATGTTGGGCGGGCCTTCAGCGGAACGCGAAGTATCGTTGCGTACGGGCAAGGCCGTGGCGAAAGCGTTGCGGTCACTTGGACATGAAGTTGAGGAATTGGACCCCAAAGAACCAAATTGGAGTTTGTCAGAAAACACGCAGGTCGTTTTCCTCGCGTTGCATGGTACTTACGGTGAAGACGGCACGGTCCAACGGCGACTGGATGAACTGGATGTTCCCTACACTGGTTGCGATGCCGAGGCGAGCCGCATCGGTTTTGATAAATTTTTGACCAAAGAAAAATGCGTTGCTGCTGGCGTGCCAACAGCAAAGTTTCTCGTGCTGGATTCTGCGAAAACTCCTTGGCCGAAGGATTGGCAACCGCCGGTGGTTTTGAAACCGGTGCGGCAGGGTTCGAGCGTGGGACTGCAATTCGTCGAGCGCGTGGAAGACTGGAGCGCGGCGCTCACCGAAGCGTTTCGACATGATTCCCAGGTGTTGATGGAGGAAAAAATCACCGGACGCGAGACGACTGTTGCAATTCTTGCCGACCATGCCTTGCCGGTCATTGAAGTGCGACCCAAGAGCGGCAATTTCGATTACAAAAACAAATACACGCCCGGCGCGACGGAAGTTTTTTGCCCGGCGCAACTGGATGACGCAACGGTCAAGCGCATCCAAACGGCGGCGCTGGGGGCGTTCAAGGCGATTGGCGCTCGCGATTACGCGCGCGTGGACGTGATGCTTCGGCAAAACGGCGAGCCGGTGGTCCTTGAAGTGAACACGCTGCCGGGAATGACGGAATTGAGTCTGTTTCCGAAAGCGGCGGCGGCGGCGGGAATCGATTATCCAGAATTGTGCCAGCGGATGGTTGATCTGGCGTTGCGCCACACCCCGGGGACAGCAAAAAAATGAGCTGGTTTCGACACAAACCCAAAAATCGGCGGTTAGGTCATGCGCAAGTGCTCGACGTCAAGCTGCGCTCTGACCAGGTCCGCGCCACCCGGATGCGCGTTGTCGCGGCTGCGCTTGCGCTGGTGTTTGCGACCATTGTCGGTTTTTACCTGATTTGGCGCGCGGGCGAATTTGCGTTGAACCGGTTCATTTACGAAAACAAAGCGTTCGCCGTGCAGGAAATTGACGTGCGCACTGACGGCGTGATTGCGCCGGACCAGTTGCGACGTTGGGCTGGGGTGCAAGTTGGGCAAAATTTGCTCGCGCTGGACCTTGCCCGTGTTAAACGCGATTTGGAGATGGTCTCGATGGTCCGCTCGGTGGCCGTGGAGCGCGTGCTGCCGCACACGTTGCGCTTGCGGGTGATGGAACGCGAGCCGCTGGCCGAAGTCCGCATGCTGCAATTGCGTGCCGGCGGTACTGCGCAAATGGGCGTTCTTCAACTGGACGCGGACGGGTTCGTGATGTCGCAGGTTGACCCGCGCCAGCGCGCCACGCCAGCCACGGAGACAAACGACATCCTGCCATTACTCACCGGCATCAATCCCAGCGAACTTCTGCCTGGCCGACGTGTGGAATCGCAGC
>DASRBR010000143.1:0-4199 GCA_035653495.1 Verrucomicrobiia bacterium | reverse complement strand
GGCGGCGATGTGAACTGGCGAAATCTCACTGCATTGAATTATCACTACGAAACGCAACCGCTCCCGACATGGCTCGCCTGGTACGCGCATCAATTGCCGGACGGATTCCAAAAATTTTGCGTGTTTATGGTGTTCGTGATCGAATTGGTCACGCCGTTCCTGATTTTGACGCCGCGCCGGGTGCGCTTCATCGGCTGCGGGTTCCTGGTGCTGCTGCAAGTCTGCATCCTGCTCACCGGCAACTATTGCTTCTTCAACTTTCTCACCATCGGGCTTTGCGTGTTGATGCTGGACGATGCCGCGCTGGTGAAATTTCTTCCCAAACGCTGGCGCGCGCGGTTCCTGCCGGACAAAGCCGAACAAATCAACCTCCAAAGTCCGGCTCCTGCGCATCAGGAAAATCTGGCGCTCGGCGAAATCCAAGTCCCGCCATCCTTCCCGCAACAAGCGCCAAAATGCCGGAATTGGCCCGCGTGGCTCACCGCGCCGATCGCAATCGTGGTTTTAATCGTTTCGCTGGCGAGCTTTATGGAAGTTTGCGAATGGGGCCGTTTTGTGCCGGACTGGGCTGTTGACATGCAGCGATGGCTGGCGCCGTTCCAAAGCATCAATCGCTACGGACTGTTCACGATCATGACCACCTCGCGACTGGAAATCGTCGTCGAAGGCAGCAACGACGGCAAAAACTGGCTCAGCTACGAATTTCGTTACAAACCTGGCGACCCCAAACGGCGCCCCGGTTTTGTTGCGCCGCATCAACCGCGGCTCGACTGGCAGATGTGGTTCGCCGCGCTCGGCAGCTATCGGGAAAATCCATGGTTCGTGAATTTTTGCGTCCGCTTGCTGCAAGGCTCGCCTGAAGTCCTGGCGCTGCTCGCGCACAATCCATTTCCTGACGCGCCGCCGCATTTCATTCGCGCGCGCGTTTATGATTACCACTTCAGCACCGCGCAGGAACGCCGCGCACAAGGCGTTTGGTGGACGCGCGAATACAAAGGCGAATATATCCCCGCGATTTCGCTGGAGGATGTGCAAGCGAAATGAGCAGAAGATTTTTGGGTTGTCCCAAGTTTAATCCTCTGTCCCGCAAGGGACGAATGCAAATAGCCCGGCGTTTCAACGCCGGGTGCGCGTGTTATCAAGATTCCAAGTCCCGAATGGGACGATTGATGTGCAATTCGTAATTCCATTCGGTTAAGAGAATTTTCATCCGTGCCTTCGGCACTTGTTTCATACGCAATCGTACCCGGCATTGAAATGCCGGACTTCGAAATGTCCCTTCGGGACAAACCGCTTGCGCAAAATGCCTGCAAATCCTGGCAGCGGCGAGCCCGATCAGGCGTGTGGACGGTTCAGTTTTCTATATCAAGATTTACGCGTGGCAGGTCTCGGCTGACCTCTTCTGATGCTGAACAGCAACGGCAAGATGGAAACGACCATCAGCGCGCACGTAGTCGGCTCAGGCACTGGTGCGATCTGATAAGAATAGGTCCCGCTCATCGCTGAATCAAAAGTCGAAAACTGGTAGAGATTGGAATTGTCAGCCAACTGGATGGCATACTCCTGCCCGGCTTGAAGAGGATAAGAAAGCGTTCCACTTCCTGGAACTGGTAAAGAGGTCCAACTAATCACACCACCGCTTCCGTTTTCCAGGTAAAATAGCGGATGCAAGCCGTAGGAATACTCTCCAGAGAATGTGATATTGTAGCTCAATGTCAGGGTGCTCGCTGCGTCCGTGATAAACGAATAGATAAATCCCTGGCTGCCCGTGCCCACTCCTGTGACAGATTGTGAATCCATTTGACCGCTTGAGAGCTCTGTATTCAAAGTGATGTGTCCTGAGCTGGCTGAACTCCAGCTTGCGGAGGCACTGGTTTTCGCACTGTCGTAAGATATCTGGGAACCGCCATTGATCAGTTGGTAATCTTGGGCGAAGGCGGAGGTTGATAATGGGTTCAAAGTTGTCCCGTCCGAGACGCTATGGAAATCCGTCGGTGGATTGTTGCCGGCATTCGCAGTGGCGTCCAGCGACAAGGTGGCGCTCACAGGTGTGACACCTGCAAAAGCACAACAGGGCAAAACGGAACTGGCGATAATAGCAAAGAAAAAGGGACTCTTACTGACTCGGTTGGCGATAATAGTTCTCATGGTTGAAAAAACGATTGGGATTGTTACCCTCGTGTCGTTGAGCGTATCAATGAGGGCGAACGCGTCAACAGTAAATCCAATCCTGTGGATGGATTTTTCACGGCATCATGCGCAAAACCGTAGTTGGCTTCAGCGCGCTCAGGCCGCTTTGTGTGTCAGTGACTTTCGGAATACGATCTGCGTCTTCGCTTGAGTGTATCCCAAGCTCCGGTAAAATTGGTGCGCCTCGGCCCGTGTTGTCCGACACCGAACCGAAGCCTGCTCGACTCCATTCTCTGCTGCCCAATGCTCGACTTGCTCCACCAGAGCGCGCCCAACTCCCCTGCGCTGGAACCGCTCGTCAACGACAAGCCCGGCGATCTCCACTCGATAGTCCGACTCCAAAACCTGCGAAAGAATGCCGTGAATCCAGCCAACCAATCCGCCGTCCGCGGCATCCGACACGAAAACAGCATCGGTGGAACTGGCGAGCAATCGCTGAAGGCGTTTCCGCATCGCGTCTTCTGAGGCGGCGTATCCAAGCTGACCCGCAAGCCGCGCCAATTCCGCGCAATCTTGCTCACCGGCTCGACGGATGGAAAATGGCGGTGACATATGCACATGTGGCTATCTTCTGTCCCGCCAGGGACATCCGGCAATAGCCCGGCGTTTTAACGCCGGGGAACAGGCCAAAAACCATCTCGTCCCGCAAGGGACGATTGATCTTTGCACAAAGTCTCAAGCGTCCCATTCGGGACGCAATCTCCATTGGTATCGCAGTCCCGGCGTTAAAACGCCGGGCTATTTTCGTTCGTTCCTTCGGAACGTATTTCGCCTTGGTACTGTCTGGTGGCGCTGTCATCAATCCCATACGAGTCTCCATCTTGTATCGTAGAGACCAACAACGCAACCGCCATCGATGAATTCTCGGCCATCTTTAAAGTGTGCTCCGTACCCATGAAGCACGGGCACAAAACGCGGGCCGCTGTGCTGGCTATTACAGAGAGGGCCGTCGAAGCCCTGAATATAAACGTCGACTGGAATCAGAATCGCGGCAAGGAACAGACCAAAAACTACATAAAGCGCACGGCGGCTACGATGCAATCGATAGAAGACGCAAAGCAGCAAAAAGACGAGAAATGCAGCCGCTGCCGTGAATCGGAATATCAGTAATAAGTAAAGGGCACCAATGCATATCCCCTCAGGAATGAAGCGCCATTTCCTTACTTTTTGTGGTTCCGAATTCATAACGCGCGCGGTTCCTTCCTGTCCCTCAGATTGACGGTATCTTCTGTTTCAGTTCTTTCCAGAAAATTTTAAGAGGAATACGCCGCCCTGCCGGGGCCTTTTCATTTATCGCTGGCCTTACTACAAAGATTTCGTCCCTGGCGGGGCCAGCGAAAGACTGTGAAGCCGCGGACAAGGCTGTCCGCGCTCCTTGGCCAAAAAACAGCACCGTAGGTGCGGCATCTTTGTAGCTAAAAACGATCACCAAAATCAGCCCCGTCAGGGGCGGCATATTCCACGCGCAAAAACTGCGGTGCGCCTCCGACATCTCCGAAATTTCTCGACAAAGCGGATGCTCTTTGACATCATACGTGGCATGACGCCATGGGGGCGTAGAGCGGACACTGACCGGTGTTCAAGGCTGGCCGGCCATTTTTCGTCGGAGGCATTGTCATGTACGCACATCGCTGCCATCTGCGGCGCAAAATCGCCAATTTTCCCGCCTGGAAGAAAGGCAAGCCCAATGACGCATTTCGTTCCAGTTTGCTCCCAAACGCCTCGCCCTGTTGCACCTGGTTGCAGCTTGTTGCACCTGGTTGCAGCTACCGGGAAAAAATTGGAAGAGGCGCCTGTGAACCACGAAATCTCGAGTTGGCAACGTGAGATTCAGGATACCGAAGGGGTGCCTTGGGCCGGGTGTGTCGGCTTGTGTCGGATAATGTCGTATGGGAGCGCGGACAGCTTGCCTTTGGCTATCTTCTATCCTCTATCCTCCATCCTCGCGTTCGGCGGACGCGCAGCAGCGCGTCCCTACCGGGTGTTTCACCTCGTTTCAGCTTGTTTCA
>DASRBR010000142.1:0-3449 GCA_035653495.1 Verrucomicrobiia bacterium | reverse complement strand
ATTGTTGGTGCTGGGGTCATTGTAAAAGACGCCGGCCAAATTGTCCCATGCGCCGAAGGTGTTGGTGTCGAAGCCCACCGGTTGATCGGGTTTTTGCCACGAATCGACGCGCGGATCGGCAAAGCTCGTTTGCTGCGATTCAAAGGAATAGTTTGGAACGTAAATGCTTCCTCCATGCACAAAAGCTACAGAGGAGAGCAGAAGTGCGAAGAGTATGACGAAAGAAGGGGTACGACTATAACATTTCATTGCTTCTGAACAGCAGGACACATGCCGGGAACTATAAAGACACGGTCCATTTGATGCAAATACATTCTGGCAATTCCAGGAGCTTTTTTGTTTCAGAATTGTTGATTTTAAGCAACTTGCGGAAATCAATGCCTTCGAAACCGGGCAGCATGGAGCAGCATATTGAAGCAAAACGCAAGGATTCCAATGACCAGCAGAACGATGACTGTGATTCCAACCTGTTTTACCGTCTTTGCCCTGCTTAAAACACGTTGCCTTTTCTGCTGTTCTTCCGCCAGCAGATTGCTGAAATCCTTTTTCAATACGGCGTGCAACGCATCCTCGTCGCGCAACGCCATGGTGAGCCACTCGCCAGAAAACGATTTCCATGCCGCGGGCAGGCGCTTGAGCTCGGCGCTTTCGGCAGGACGGAAACCATTGGCTTTCCAAAACGGCGCGTCTTCAGCCGTCCACAAACGCGTCAGGCCGTGGTTCATCGCCAGGGATTGCAAACGCGCCCAAAGATGCGCTCGCAATTCATCCGCGAGCGCGAAATCCTTGAAGGCTTCGCTGTGAATGGAGGCATGCCGTTCAACGATTTGCATGCCGATGGTGCCGAGCAACCCGCCGTCATCGGCCTCAACGATTTGAAATTCTGTCAAACGGCGTTCCAGTTCGCCGGCAGGCAGGTGCATCGAGTTCCACAGCGGCACCAGATGAGGAAGGTCATCCACAGTGGCGCGGCGCACACGATACAGGGAGGCACTCATGCAGGCCGAATATATGTGGCCCATAAAAACCGGTAAAGACCTTTGCAATTTGCGGGGGAGAAATTAAAATTTTTTTTGAATAAAAACTGAACGGAGATGCTCTAATCTACAAAATTGGTAACACTTCACCATTCTAGCAGTTGTTCAGGCGGTTGGGTTATGAGCAGTAAATTCCTAATTCTAGTTGCTGAGGATGATGAGAACGACGCTTTTATCCTGCAGCGCGCATTCGATAAAGCGGGCATCTTGGATCCTGTTCAGATCGTAAGGGACGGCCAGCAGGCCATGGATTATCTTTCCGGTGCAAACCAATATGCCGACCGCTCAATTTATCCGATGCCCGGTCTCGCCATTTTTGACATTAAAATGCCGCGAAAGGATGGTTTCGAAGCCTTGCAATGGGTGCGCCGTCAACACCATCTGGACCAATTGCCGGTGATGATGCTCAGTTCGTCCGCCGAATTGTGCGACATTGAAAAAGCCTACAAACTGGGCGCGAACGCTTACATGGTCAAACGCCCGCAAATCAATGAGTTCTGCATTGCGTTGAAAGGCGCATGTCATTTTTGGAAGGAAACGAGCGGCGCAACGGAACTACCGCCCATTTAAATTCAAGCTGAACGGCGATAAGCTTCCGCAAGCAACGTGATGGGATGCACGACGCGCAGCGGAAAGTTCTCACGACGCGCCCCGTTCAAGATTTGCAGAAGACAGCCGGGATTGGCCGTCGCCACGACACCAGCGCCCGTGCTGCGGATATGTTTCAATTTGCGATCGAGCAATTCGTTCGCCATTTCCGGTTGGATCAAATTGTAAATGCCGGCGCTGCCGCAACACCACGTGCTTTCCGGAAGTTCAACCAATTCCAGTTTTGGAATGGTCCCCAATACCTGGCGCGGTTGCGCGGTGATTTTTTGGCCGTGGCAAAGATGACACGCTTCGTGATAAGTCACAGTTTGGTGCGGCAAATGGTCTGTCTTGGGAGGATTGATGCCAATTTGCGCGAGCCATTCATGAACGTCTTTTAATTTTTTGTCCCACAAATGCGCACGCGTTTCGTAAGTGGCATCGCCCGCAAGCAACTTTCCGTAATGCTTCAAGTGGGAGCCGCAACCGGCGGCATTGGTGATGATTGCGTCGAATTGTTCCGGCGGAAACTGGTCGATTTGTTTGCGAGCCAATTGTTGCGCGAGTTCCCATTCGCCATTGTGCGCATGGAGCGAGCCGCAACAAAGCTGCTCGGCGGGCGTGAAAACTTCGCAGCCGTTGTGGGCCAGCACTTCTACTGTGTCGCGGTTCACGTCGCTGAAAATCAAATCCTGGGCGCAGCCGGTGAGCACGGCCACACGATATTTCTTTTGTCCGAACGGTTGCGTGACCGGGCTGATGATTTCCGCGGAAAATTCCGGCTGGATTTGCGGCGTCATCGCTTCGAGTTCGCGAAGGCGCTTTGGAAGCAATTTCAGAATGCCGGTGCGTCGCACAAACGTTTGCAAGCCGAGCTGCTGATAAAGGCGCAGGGCAAAACCGGCGAGTTGCAACCGGCGCTGGTCCATGAACAGCCAGCGCAGAGTGAAATTGCGGATGAAGCTGCGTTTGGGCGAATTGAGGACGCCGCTTTGTTCAGCCTCGGCGCGAGCGTGCTCGAAAAGCTCGGCATAATTCACTCCCGCCGGGCAAGCCGTCATGCAGGCAAGGCAGCCGAGGCAGAAATACATTTCGTCGGCGAAGGTTTTTGTCGGCTCCAATCGTCCGTCAGCAATGGCCCGCATCAAAGAGATGCGTCCGCGCGGGCTGTTGCGCTCGAGTTTGGTCGCGTCGTACGTGGGGCAAGTCGGCAGGCACAAACCGCAGTGCATGCATTGCTGCACCACGGAATAATCGAGGTCCTTGAGATGAGATTGTGTGGGAGGCGAGGAGCCAGCTTTAATGTGAGTAAGGTTGGCGGTAATCACAATCTGCTCTTCCAGTAGCCTGGCTTTCTGCTCAAGTGCATCACAGCCACGATAAAGATTTCATTCCCTCTTATTTGATAGATGATGCCGTAATTAAAACGTTTCGTCCTGCACCGGCGCGTTTTTCGTGACAGTTTCCTCCAAGCCAAAGGGTGATCGGTGATTCGCTGAATTGTCCGATAGACTTCTCGAGCGAATTCTTCGCCCAATCCCTCGCGTTGCGCTTCGTAATAATCGAAAGCCTCTTCAAATTCTACACGCGCCGCGGCAAGGAATTGAAAATTCACGAGCGCTTGCGTGCTTTCAGGGCGCGGAAAACTTCCTTCCCCGGAAAAGCCTGCATCTTGCCGCTTTCGTATGCCTTGATGCGGTCCTCAGCTTCGGTTGCCCACAAAGCATCAATTTCCTTTTGATCAGGATTATCAAGGCTCTCCAATAATGTTTCCGCTAGCCGCGCGCGCGACTTGGGAGGCAGCGCCAGGGCAGAACGAGTGAT
>DASRBR010000141.1:0-5710 GCA_035653495.1 Verrucomicrobiia bacterium | reverse complement strand
TCTTTCCTGAAGGGACGAGCAGCGATGGTTCGGGCGTGCTCCCGTTTCGTTCCTCATTGTTCGGCCCCGCGGAAACACACGGCTGGCCCGTGACGCCCGCATGGATTCATTATTCGCTCGCGGACGGTTCCATGGCCGATGAAGTCTGCTATTGGCGCGACATGACGTTTTTTCCGCACCTGCTGAACCTGCTTTCGAAGAAGGAGATCGAGGCATTCGTCAGTTTCGGAGCGCCAATCGACGGCAAAATGGACCGCAAGGAAATGGCCAGGGAATTGCACACGCGCGTGTGCGGATTGAAGGACGCTCATCTCGCTACGATGCAGACACCGGGCAATTCCCTGGTGCGGTGATTCCCCATCACTTCACCCGTTTCCAAACTTCGTTCCAAGGATTGTTTATTCCTTTTTGGATGAGCTTGTCGCCTTCGATCTTCAGCGTGAATTCGCCGGTCTTGCCCATGCCACCCTGGTTGTTCTCACCCGCAAAATCTTTGCGCTCAAAATATTTGTCACCTTCAATTTTGTAAGTCCCACCCTGATCGAAGATGATCGCGCCGGTTTTCGGGTCAGGTTGGATAATGTTCCAATGCGTGCCGGTAAAATTTTTCATTCTGGTGCCCACGCCGGACGGCTGGCTCTGCGGACCATCCTCCCGTTCCAAAACCCACGTGCCGATAAGCTGGCTCGCGAGGCTCGTTGATGAATCTGTTTGAGTGGGCGTCGTGTTCTGCGCGCGAGTGAAAGCGGCGCAGCCTAAGAATGCGATTGCTATGATGGCCAGAGCTCCACTGGCCAGATGTTTTTTCCCGTGATTTTTGATCATGATGATTCTCCTTTTGATTTCGTGTTGGCTCCCGACCACCGTCGCGGTGTTTGGCAATAGCCGCTGACCGGCCGGAAATTCTTCGGCAAGCTTGAGCAGCAGGCGTCCGTAACGGACACGCTCTTCGGCTTCGGTGTGACGCATGACCATCTCGTCGCAAATGGTTTCGCGGTCGGCGCGGATGCGATGCAGTGCAAACCAGACGACGGGATTGAACCAGTGTAAAAACTGCACGGCCATCAGGACGGTGTTTAGCAGGACATCGTAGCGGCGGACGTGCGCCATTTCATGGCGGAAAATCAGGCGCAAATCTTCATCGCTCAAATCTCGCATGATGTTTTCCGGCAATAGCAGGCGAATATTCCAAATGCCGAAGACAGCCGGGCTTCCAACTTGCGGGATGGCGACGATTTTCACCGACCAGCGAACACGCATGTCCTTTCGCGCGCCGTCGAGTATTGCGAGCAACTTTGGGTCTGAGATTATTTCGCCTTCGTCGATCCATCGGACCCATTTTGAATAACGCCATCTCGCCAGCAGGACGAGAAGCAGGCAGCCCAAAAGCCATAAGGCGCAAAAGATGCCCAGAGTGTTTGACGACTTTGCTGGCGTTGGCAACGGGGTAGGGGAATTGGCTATGATGGCCATTGCCGGCGTAGGCGCGGTTGGATTCGAAACTGGCATAACGTGAAGCGCTGGCTGCGAAATCCTTGTTTTCTGCGGTAGAATATTTTCAAGGCTGAAAGGACTGACTGGAAGCACGGGCATCAGCAAGCGAATCAGGACGAGCAGGCTCAGAGCGTAATGCAGTCGTGGTGTCAGGCGTTTTCCCAGCGCCCATTGCACGAGAAAGACCAGAGCGGCGAGGATTGCGGCGGAAACAGAGGTTTTCCAGACCCAATCGAACGTGGCTTGGCACACGCAAAGCAGCAGGTTCATGATTTGTCCTCCAAAATGGCTTTAAGCTCGTCGATTTGTTTGCGCGACAATTTTCGATTTTCAAGAAAACAGGCGAGGAACGGCGCGATTTCTCCGTCGAACACGCGGGCAAGGAACGAGCGGCTGGCAGCGAGGCGGCAGCTTCGTTCCGAAACGCGCGGCTTGAAAACGTATTCGCGCCCCTTCTTCTCGGCCAGGAGGGCGCCTTTTTGCGTTAGCCGCGCGATGAGCGTGTGGATGGTTTTGGGCTTCCAATCGGCGGTGTCCCGGAGCGCATCAATGATTTCTCGCGCGGTCCCCCCATTAAGCTGCCAGACAGCCTTCATGACCGTCCATTCGGCATCCGAGATGCGGGGCGGTTGCTGTTTTTGTCCAGAATTAGTTGCCATGTGTATTACATTTGTAAGACGACAATATCCTACAGTTGTAGGATGGCAAGAAAAAAGTGAAATTTTTTTCGGCGTTGTTTTGAGGGGGAACACAGCCCGAAAGCTCGAGTATTTCAATGGGGAATTCTGCTCGGAGGAACATTCCTCCCCCGCGAAGTAGCCTGCCGCTATTTATAGTGTTTTAATGAAGAAAGCCATCAAGAGGCTCAAGGCCTTTGACGCCGAGGAGCATTGTCTCAACGCAATCATCGAAACGCCCAAGGGCAGCCGCGTAAAATATTCATTTAGTCCGAAGACTGGTTTGTTCGAACTCAAAAAGGCCTTGCCTGAAGGAATGTCATTTCCGTTCAATTTCGGTTTTATTCCTTCCACGAAAGGCGATGACGGCGATCCGCTGGATATCCTGATTTTAAACGAGGAGCCATTGCTTCCGGGTTGTCTCGTCAAGGTGCGGTTGGCCGGCGCGATGAAAGCCGAGCAGCGCGAAGATGGCAAAACGATGCGAAACGACCGCCTGCTTGGTTTTGCCATCGGCAAGCAGACGCCGACTTCATTGGAATCCGTGAAGCTCGATGATAAAACGATGCGCGAGCTCGATTATTTCTTTAAATCCTACAACAAACTCGAAGGCAAAAAGTTCAAGGTGCTCGGCCAGGCGACTCCAAAACAGGCGTTGCAGATGGTGAAAAAAGGCGAAAAGAACCACGCCAAAGAACAGGAATCCGATTCAGAGTAATGACGCGTCAGTTTGATTTCACTTGTTCCCGCTCGCTTTTGTTCCGTCCTGCGCTTTAAATCGGCGCGTGTGTGCGAAGTGAATTATCGCGCTCTGGCCAATGAAGTTGCTCTCGATCAATGTAGCAATGTTGCGCCCGATTTCGCATCGCGGCAATGAAGTGATGACCGGGATTTACAAACAACCGGTGAAAGGCAGCGTCAAAGCTGGCAGGCTTGGCCTTGCGGGCGACGCGCAAGCGGACCTCGAAAATCATGGCGGCATTTACAAGGCGGTTTACAGCTATCCCTTCGAACACTACAGCGATTGGTCGCGCGAACTGGGACGAAATGATTTTGCGTTGGGCCAATTCGGCGAAAACCTCACCGTCACAGGCCTGAGCGAGGACAACGTGCGCATCGGCGACGTGTTCCGCATCGGGACGGCGTTGCTGGAAGTGACGCAACCGCGCGTGCCCTGTTTCAAGCTCGCGCACAAAATGGGGTTGCCGGAATTTCCAAAAAAGTTCATCGCGAGCGGCCGCACCGGCTTTTATCATCGCGTGCTCGAAGAAGGCGAAATGTCCGCCGGCGATGCGATTGAACGGATCAAGACCGATCCCAATGGCGTGAGCGCCCGTGAGATGATGCGCATCATGCACATTGATCGGGATGATGTCGCCGCAATGGAAAAAGCTGTCGGCATTCCTGCCCTGACGCCAAGCTGGCGCGAGGAATTGGAAGAGCGATTGCGCGGTGGCAGCAGGCGTAAATGAAAAATTTATCGCAACATTTCTTTTTGCCGTATAAACGTTCAAGGTCGGCGCCGAAACGCCTTCGCCCATCCACAAGAATGGAAGGCGGCCCGAAACACGAGGCTGAAAGCCGCTCATTTGACAGCCCAGGCTGGAGCGAGCGAAGCGAGCGCAGGCCTGGGTAGAACGTAAACATCCCCCAGCGGCCTGTAAGGCCGCAACCTTCTCTTCTTGGCATCACATTCACATCACCCTATCGTGCGCGCATGTCACAATCTCTTGCAAACATCGTGGTTCACCTTGTTTTCAGCACGAAAGACCGCGGTCCACTTCTTCGTGACGAGGAACGAAACGAATTGCACGCTTATATTGCGGGCATTCTCAAAAATTGCGATTCGCCCCTGATAGAAATCAATTCCGTGCGCGACCATGTGCATATTTTGTTCGCGCAATCGAAAAATCATTCGCCGGCAAAAATCGTCGAGCAGATCAAAGGCTCATCGTCAGGTTGGCTCAAGAAGAGGGACGCATGGTATGCCGATTTTGCATGGCAGGCGGGTTATGGAGAATTCAGTGTAAGTCCAATGCACGTTGAAGCCGTTCGGAAATATATTCGCAACCAGCCGGAGCACCATTCCAAGGAAGATTTTCAGACGGAATACCGGCGGTTTTGCGAGAAGAATGGCAAACCGTTGGATGAAAAATATGCATGGGATTGAATTGTCGTACTGTTGATGTGTTTTGTGCCGCCCTTTCAGGGCGGGGGAGAAATTTTGAATCCTTGACCCCGGGGCTCGCGCGTTCGCGCTCACCCCGGTCTATCAAATCTCGGGCCTTTAGCCCGAGAGCCAACGGATGGAAAATTTATCTTTTGGAAATTAACCATCGGGCAGAGCATAATCTTTCAATGGCAGAACCCGTTACCCAACCCTCCTTGCGCGCAGCCGCCGGCGCGGAAGCGGAGCGCTTGCTGGAGGACGCCTCGCGCAAGAAAAATTGGAAACGCTGGGGCCCTTACCTCGCGGAGCGGCAATGGGGCACGGTTCGTGAGGATTATTCGCCAACGGGCGAATGCTGGGATTATTTTCCACACGACCATGCGCGCAGTCGCGCCTATCGCTGGGGCGAAGATGGCCTGCTCGGCTTCACCGACCGCGAATGCCGCGTTTGTTTTGCCGTCGCGCTTTGGAACGGTCGCGACCCGATCCTCAAGGAACGGCTTTTCGGTCTGAGCGGTCCGGAGGGGAACCACGGCGAAGACGTGAAGGAGGAATATTATTATCTCGATTCGACGCCGACGCATTCCTACGCCAGGGCGCTCTACAAATATCCGCAGGCGGAATTTCCATACGCAAAATTGGTCGAGGAAAACCGGCAGCGCGGCAGGGCCGAGCCGGAATTTGAACTGGTGGACACCGGCGTTTTCAAGGAGAGCCGGTACTTCGATGTTTTTGTGGAATATGCCAAACGCACGCCGAACGATATTTTGATCCAATTGACGGCGCTCAATCGCGGGCCCGAAAAGGCGGCGTTGCATCTGCTGCCGACGATTTGGTTTCGCAACACCTGGACATGGGGTTGCTCGTATGAAGGCTGCTCGCTCAAGCCGCGCTTGGAATTGGAGCGCGCGGGCCGTTTGTCGCTGCAACATGAGACGTTGGGCAAATATTTTTTTGAATTTGCCGCTGATGCCCAGGGAAAACCGCCAGAGGTGTTATTCACCGACAATGAAAGCAATTTCATGCGGCTGTTCAACGCGCCGAATGGAAATCCCCATGTCAAAGACGCCTTTCATGAATATCTCATTCACGGGCACAAGGACGCGGTGAATCCGAAAAATTTCGGCACCAAGGCCGCGCCGCATTACCTGGTCGAATTGAATCCGGGCGAATCGTTGAGCCTTCGCTTCCGGCTTTATTCCTCAGACGAAGCCCCGCCGCAATCCGACCCGGCAAGCTTTGACAAGATTTTCGACCTGCGCATCCGCGAGGCGAATGAATTTTATGCCAACGTGACTTCTCAAAAATTGACCGATGCCGAACGCAACATCGTGCGGCAGGGCTACGCCGGGCTTTTGTGGAACAAGCA
>DASRBR010000140.1:0-2748 GCA_035653495.1 Verrucomicrobiia bacterium | reverse complement strand
GTTTTTGCTGCCATGACTCCGGCGGCATCGGTTCCTGGGTCAGTTTTTTCACTTCTTTCCAGGCCTTGTCCGCATCGGCGTTCGCATTGGCGGAATTCGTGCTGGTGGCCGGCGAATTTTCAGCGCGCGCCGAGATGCCGCACATCAAAAGGCAGGCCAGCAGGAGTAACCCGCCGGCGAAAAAGCCGCGGCGGCCAGAAAATGGGAGATTCAATTCCATAAGATAAGCTGTTCCTTAACCCCTTTTCTCATCATCCGCAAGCTCCATGGAGCGCTTTTCTTCTTGCGCGTCCCGGAACGCTTTTCGCGCCGCTTCCATCAACACCGCGCAAGGTTCGAGGCAGGGAATGATGCTCTTGTTTTCCGCCACATCCGGCGCAAGCCCTCCGACCGTCCATAAGCGCCGCTTCAAACAATTTTTTGCATCGCAAACCGTCCGTGCGACCTCCGCCGCCTGCGCATCGGTCAGCATGGCCGTGATGCGATACATGCCGGATTGCCGGTTCACGTAATCGCGATAATGCGTCACGGGCGGTGATGCGCTTTGCGCCGCGTGCCAGTCCGCAATCGCACCCGGATAAAGCCGTGCCAGGGCGGTTTCCAATTCGTTGTCTTTGGCGGCGGCGATTCGCCAGCCGCGTTGCAACGTCGGCGCGGATTTCAACGGCCGGAATTTTCCGCTTGCGGTGAATTGCGCCAACGCTCGCGCGTCTTCCGGTTTGACGGAGCGCAAAGAATTCGCCGCCAATTCGCGATCTTCGATGTGCCGTAATTCGTATCCAGCACCCTGGCGCGCAATCAAGACCTGCGCGATGACGAGTTCGTTGCCGATTTGGGCGACGAAATGTTGAAGGGCGGGATTTGGGATCATTGTAATTTGCAATTTACAATTTACGATATACGCGGTTCTGTGTCGCGTATTGCGTGGTGCGTGGTGGCGGAAGGACGGACCATGCTGCGCTTAACGGAACACGCAACACGCAACAATGATAATGGCGAAAGCGGGACAATCCGTCCTTTCCCGCTCGTAAATCGTATATTGTAAATCGTAAATGTGTTCATCCTCCCGCAACGATTTTTACAATTTCCAAACGATCACCTGCGGAAACTGTGCGCCGCGAAAACTCCGACGGCGCGACGGCTTGGCCGTTGTGTTCCACCACTACGTTGCGCGGCAGCAGATTTTGGCGCACCAAAAATTGTTCAAGGCTGCAAGGAAGTTGCGTCTCGATCTCGGTGCCGTTGGCAATGATGGTATTTTGCTTCATGCTCGACGCGCCGGCTATTCCAGATACCGGGACGTGTCCATGCGCTCGTGCAAAATGCGCAGGACATAAATTGTTGCGCCACTGACGCGGTAAAAAATCCGGTGGTGTTCAACCGGCAGGACTTTGAGATTTGGTTTCACCGATGGGCGGCCCGCGGAAGGATTGTGCAAAATAACCTGCAGCGCGTCGTTGATGCTGGCGCGGTATTTTGCCAGTTGCGTTTCGCCCCAAGTGGCAAGCGTGTAGGAGAGAATGTCACGAAAATCGTCTTTCGCCCGCTGTGAAAGCTCTATGCGGCGTTTAGGGGATGACATCTGGATGTGCCTGGCGTTTATTCGCGGTGTGTTTCCGCGCCTCTCGTTCTATCTGTTTGAGCAAATCCGGCGTGTAGGGGACCGTGCGGCCAGCGGTAATGTCGCGCTCGCCGATTTCCAGCGCTGCCAAAAGCCGGGCATGCTGGTCGTCCTGCTCGCGCATCCGCCGAATGGCATCGCGCACCATTTCCGTGGCATTGCTGTAATAGCCGCCCTCGACCTTGGCTTTGATGTAGCCTTCATCCACCGGTGGAAAGTTTATGTTCATTTCATGCTCCTAATTTGATTAAATTATATGCGTATTCATAGCATAATCAAGGCATTTTAGCAATAACAGGGATTCCGAATACGAATCTTGCCATAACGATTTTTGGGTGAATACAAAGTAATACGTGCCAATTCGTGCAATTTGTGTCCTGTGTTTTCATTCGTGTCCATCCGTGGTTAAAAATAACTTTTCAAACATACAAATCGGCCTCGCTCTGCCATTCGTGCTCGATGTCGCGCATGACGAGCGCGCAATCAAACGAGACCGAGCCGGCAGGAAATTTTTTGTTGTCATCGAAAAAACTGGAATGCACATGCTCGACCTGCAACGGCGCAATTTTCCATTGGACCGTTCGCAAGCGCAGCCCCTCCAGCCGGTTTCCCTTGCGCGTCGCCGAATAACCGAGCGAACCCGATTCAAAAAAGGCCGAGGCTTCCGCGGTATCCTTGAACTTCGATTCCGGGCCCAGTTCAGCCGCATTTTTTCCGCGCACCCGGACGACCACCGCGCCGTCGTCTGAGATCATCTCGAAATCAATCCGGTCGCCGTCGTCCTTCACCTTGAATTTGGCGGCGTAATGTTCGCCGGGAAAGAATCGTCCGCCGACCGTCACGTTGAAACGTGAGTCGGTGTCGCGGCGCGGAATGTAAACGCCTTCCTGCGGCTTGCCATTTTCATCGTCCCAAAGCACGGCGATGCGATGCGCCGCGTTCTCGCTGCTCATTCCCAGAAAATTCGGGATGCCCTTCGGGCGCAATTGCTCCAGACGGATGAGGCAGATGCCGGCAATCGCCGAACCCTCATGCAACTTGGGCCGGAATTTGGGCGGCAGAAACGGTTGAATGGCATCCCGCTGAACCCGGTAATTCACCAGAATCCGCCGCCGAATGATGCCGCC
>DASRBR010000139.1:0-8947 GCA_035653495.1 Verrucomicrobiia bacterium | reverse complement strand
AAGGTCATCCCAAGCGCGTCGTGTTCCAGGGCGTGCAGATGATGTTTGATTCCACCCCGGACCGATTTTGGAATGCGAATGAAAAACGCAAAAGCCAGCTTGTGTTCATCGGCCGCGAATTGGATGAAACGAAGATACGGAAAGGATTTGAGGAGTGCGTAGGGTAGTAGGCCGGAATTGGCTACGAGGTTGCAACGTTACATCGTTACATGTAGGAGCCGACGTGAGGAGGCTCTGTTCATGCTCAAGTTGCCTTTCACTTTAATTGGAAACGAGCTTCGGCAACCCAATCCTTGGGCACAGTTTCAAGACTTCACAATCGACACAATCGGGACTGCGGGCATAACAACGGCGGCGTCCGTGCCAGATCAAAAGATGGCTGAACAAACACCAATCGTTTCGCGGCACCAGCGACATCAACACCTGCTCGATTTTTTCCGGCGCTTTCTCGACCGTCAACCCGAGCCGCATTGAGAGGCGCGCCACATGCGTGTCCACCACGATTCCGCAATCGATGTTGAATGCGTTCCCGAGGACTACATTCGCGGTTTTGCGTCCCACACCTGGAAGCTCGATCAATTCTTCCATTGAATCCGGCACTTTTCCACCGTGCAGCTCAACCAATTTGCGGCAAGCGGCTTGGATGTTCTTCGCCTTGTTGCGAAAGAGTCCGATGCGCTTGATTTCCTGCTCGATTTCGGCGGGGTTTGCATTGGCGTAATCCGCTGCCGTGCGATATTTGTTGAACAACGGTTCCGTGACGATGTTCACCTGCTTGTCATTGCATTGCGCAGAAAGGATGGTGGCGATGAGCAATTCGAGTGGGTTACGATAATTCAATTCGCAATGGGCCTCGGGATAAGTCCGCTTCAGCGCGGAAATGATTTTTGCCAGACGGGCCGCTTTGGTTTGTGAAGTTTCTCGCGCCATTTCTGCAAGTCTAATCACAGCGAGGAATGTGAAGAAGAAAAAGTTTGCCGAGTCTGCATACGAAAAGCTTGTTTTTTGCGAGGCTTGAGTTGTGACGATCCGCTCAACTTCAATGACTTGGAGAGTAAACTTTTTTCGCTGGTGTTCGCGGCAGCATCCTTGCGGACCTCGAACGCAGCGCCACACCTGGTCAAGCGCGAAACATCGCTGGGCAAATTGCTTACTGAAGGGACACCAAGACCCTTGCCATCGACGCAGAATTCAAACGAGTTGTTTACGCGGTAAAAGGGGGTGACAAGGAATTGGCCGTGGTCTTTTTTGCTGATTCAGTTCGTCATCTGGCAGGCTTTAACCTTGAACTTTCCCCATGGGGGGGAGGGGGGTATTTTGCGCGGGATTTTTTGCAACTTTATGAAATTTTGCGGAATTTCAACAACTTACAACTTTTAACTGGCTCACTGTTGGGAGGCGCTGCAGCGCGTCCGCTGTCCGTAGCTGAAAAACGCAAGTTTTCAGCTTCCCCGCGAGAAACTGGGAAGGCATATCAACCACCAAGGCAAAGCGCACCCAGGCGGCAAAGCCTTCGCCAGTTCCCCCCGGAACCTTCACCATGTTCCACGTGGCGGAACTACGAAACCCAGCGCTCTGCGCTGGTATGTCAAAGAACAGCGCGAACGATAAACGCTCACGCGTCCGCCGTGATTCAACGGAGGGGTGGACTTCCTCTTCACGATGAGGAGAATAGCAGCGCCTTGGATTCTGTCAAGCACAATTTATCAGTATATCTGGAACATGACCAGCTCCGGTTCCCATTCGCTGGTAAAGCCCGATGATCGGAAGCTTTGGAACTTTTCCAGGAAAAACCGTGGCCGCCGACGTAAGGAGGCGGGGGTTTTTGCCGATTCGCTCGTCACCTTGGCGGCAACGAAATTTCTTGAATTGCCTTGGTAGCAACGATTTTTCCAGTCCAGTGAAGCCCGCGTAATTTAGCAGTTAACGCAATCCGGCTCTTCAATTTCCCGCGGCGCCTTAACCAGCGGCGTTCCATCCGCCGCTTCGGGATATTCGAAAATCTTGCCTTCGAAATTGCGGATGATGACGCGGTCGTTGTTGCGGCTGAGCACGTAATCCGGGTTGATGGGCACTTTGCCGCCACCGCCGGGCGCGTCTATGACGTACTGCGGCACGGCATAACCCGTCGTGTGGCCGCGCAATCCTTCCATGATTTCCAAACCCTTGCGCACGCTCGCGCGCAAGTGCGCCGAGCCGGCGATTAAATCGCACTGATACAGATAATACGGTTTCACGCGGCACATCAGCAGCTTTTGCATCAAGGCGCGCATGACCGTGACGTCGTCGTTCACGTTGCGCAACAGCACCGATTGATTGCCAAGCGGGATGCCGGCATCCGCCAATCGGCCCAGCGCTTCACGCACTTCCGTCGTGAGTTCGCGCGGATGATTGCTGTGGATGCTCATGAACAAAGGATGAAATTTTTTGAGCATCGCGCAAAGCTCGGGCGTGATCCGCTGCGGCAAAAAGATAGGGATGCGTGAGCCAATGCGCAAAAATTCGACATGCGGAATCTCTCGCAACCGGCTCAGCAAATATTCCAATTTTTCATCGCTGAACAGCAACGGATCACCGCCGCTCAACAAAACATCCCTCACCGAAGTGTTCCGGCGGATGTAATCGATCTGCTTCTCAAACTCGGGATGAAAATCGTAACCGCTTGCATTGCTGACCAGCCGTGAGCGTGTGCAATAACGGCAATACGACGCGCAGCGGTCGGTGACAAGGAACAGCACGCGGTCGGGGTACCGATGCACAAGACCGGGGATCGGTGAATGCGAATCTTCACCGCACGGGTCGGTCATTTCCCAAGACGCGGTGTTCGTCTCCTCAATGCGCGGAATCACCTGCCAGCGAATTGGACAATTCTCGTCTGTGGGGTCAATTAGATTGAAAAAATACGGTGTTATTGCCAGCGCCAGCTTGGAATTGGCCAGGATTGTCCCGGCCCGTTCCTGCGGTGTGAGCATGGGCATCAATTTCTGCAGTTGCTCGAGGGATGTGATGCGGTTTTTGAGTTGCCACTTCCAGTCGTTCCATTCTACGTCCGGAACGTCGCTCCAAAAACCGCGACCAGAGGAATGGAATTCTTTCAAGTGGTTCAAATTGGTGGTTTGGCCTTTTGTCCCGTGACCCGCTTCCGAAAAGATGATTGACATCGTTTACGAACTATAAGTTCACGCAAGTGTGTGTCAAGGAACCGGGAAAAATTTCAAATTTTTTTCCAAGTAGCTGATTTTCAATTGTTTGACGCGGTCTTGGCGGTAATGGTTGGAGGAATTTGCGGGTTTGGCCGCAGTTGTTGCCGGCGTTCTTCCAAGACATCCAATGTGTGGATGGTTTCCTTGGCAAGCTGGTCCCGGATCGGCGAAGAACGCGCTCTTCCGTAGGGGTTTACGCCTGAACTGTCGCGTTTTTTCAAGTAGTCATACAGTGTTCGTCGGTAATCGTCCACGAGGTAAACCAGATTCTGCGAGACATGCAGGCGCAGCAAAAGCAATTGCTGCGATTTCTCCTGCAACAACTGCGTTTGCCGGACGACGTCCCAGTCGCGGATGATTGCCTGCAGAGTGACATGCGTGTGAGTCGGCAGATCGCTCGCTTCGGTGCGCACGTCCACATAAGGCCGCACGATTTCGTCCAGCTTTTGCCAGCTTTCAGCCGGCTGCCATGTCTGAGCGAGGTCGCGCCCAGTGAACTGCACCAATTGCAGCGCCCACCATTTTTCCCACTCAAGTTGCGTACCGAAATGCGAACGAAACGCCCGCAGGAACGCGATCTGCCAGTTCAAATGCCGCGGCAATTCCCCAAGAAACGCCCGCAAACATTCGCGCCCGTCATTCAGTTGCAGCAGGTCATGCACGAGCAACTGCGCACTGCTCCGGTATTGCTCCGCCGCCGCGCCGTCGAATTGCCCCATCTTTGGCCAGCTCAGCTCCTCGATCTTCAAAGGTGGCATTGCCAGCAAATCCGCATGCGCCTGCAATAGCGGACTGTCCACCACGTTCGTCCGGGTGAGACGGCTGACATCCAGGCCATTTTCAATTTTGTTCGGTTTTTCGAGAACAAGTTCCTCTTCGCTGGTGAACATCACTTCGCGCGACATTCCCTGGCTGAGCCATGTGGGAATTTCTGTCGAGCGTTCCGAGCCCCGGTCGGCGATTTCCAGCAAAAGGACCTCGACAATGGCCGAAACCAACCGCGCGCGTTCCACGTGGTCGGGCATATCGAGCTCATAATCCCATTCCGCGCCAAACCGCGCCGGAGTCACTGAGATTGGTTCCTCGCTGATTCCAGCTGGATGGAGGCCAATGAAAATCTTTCCCATCCACGCGTCGCGCATTCCAAGCTCCTTCAGCAGGCATTTTTTGATGCGCTCGCAGGAAACCGTGAGCAACGTCGGGTCCAATTCCACAAGGTTTGATTGGTCCAGCAAAAACGGCGAAGGCAAAGTTCCCGGCGGAACATCGTGAACGATGAACTGCCGGCTCAGGCTGACGTGCGTCCCGCCGATCAGCGAACGCTGATAATCCAGCAGCGGACCGGCGCATGCGGCCCAAATTCCTCCCATCAGGCAAAGGCAGAAAATACAACAGCGTTTCAACTTCACAGCAGCCCATTTGACCTCAATTCCGATCTGCTGACAAGCATGTAAAGCAAGGCGAAGGTTTAGCACCCTTTACGTGGTTTGACGTTCTATGGCTCACCACGAATCCGTGCTCGCAAGATCATTTCCTTCGGAGTGACTGGAAAACAAGGCGGGATGTTTTATATTTATGCGTTAGAGGAGTAAACCGTCTCGCTTCATCTGTGAACGGTTTATCCAAGCCACAATCAACCAAGCAAATTGCAAGGAGAGAATCGTATGAATGATAAAATCGAACGGCGACGCAATCGCAATGCGGGCGCCCTGGCCCCGCAGGAACAGGCCGGCTTCTGGTCGCCTTTTCAACAACTCAGCCGGTTGCGCAACGAGATTGACCGCTTCTTCGGCTCGCCTTTGGAAGGTTTCCTTTCGCCCACCAGCAGCAGCATGTACGAAGGCTGGGCACCTTCCGTTGACCTGTACGAGGACAAGGACAACTTTGTCGTCCGCGCCGAGCTACCCGGCATGAAGAAGGAAGACATCGAAGTGACCGCTTCCGGAGACACGCTCACCATTTCCGGCGAGAAGAAACGCGAACAGGAAGTGAAGGAAGGCCGCGACACTTACCGTGCTGAACGGTATTTCGGACGGTTCCAGCGCAGCATGATACTTCCCACCGCGATGGACACCGGTAAAATCCAGGCGCAATACAAGGATGGTTTGCTGACGGTGACCATTCCCAAAGCCGAGGAAGCCAAACGCAAACAGATCGAAGTGAAGGTTTCCTGAGCAATGAAAGGAGCGAATTATGAATGGCAGTGCACAAACACAGAACCAGCAACGTCCCATGCCGATGGAACCGCAACGCGGCCAGCGCGGTTATGTCGCGCCGCCGGCCAACATCGCCGCCAGCGAGAATGAATATGTCCTCGAAATCGAAATGCCCGGCGTGGAGAAACAAGGATTGGAAGTGACCGTCGAAGGAAATGAGTTGACCATCATCGGCCGGCGCAAACAGGACTTGCCGGAAGGCGAACTGCTGTACAGCGAGACGCCGTTGTCCATGGATTATCGCCGCACTTTTGAACTGGGCCTGGACGTGGACACGTCAAAAATCCGCGCCGAGATGGATCAAGGCGTGTTGAAACTCCATCTGCCTCGTCGCGAAAATGCGAAACGTCGCAAGATCGAAGTTTCGGGATAAGCCACGCCGGTGAATCGACAGCACCCAGGGTCGCGATGCAAATGCGGCCTTGGGCGTTTTTTGTCGCGCTCACGCGCGTTCCATGTACTTGCCGGTGCGTGTGTCAATCTTCAGCTTCTCGCCGGTCTTGATGAACAGCGGCGCCTGCACGGTGATGCCGGTTTCCATGGTGACCGCCTTCTGCACGTTGTTGGCGGAATCACCGCGAATCCCTTCCGGCGCGTCCTTCACCGTCAACACCACGCTCGAAGGCAGCTCGATCGAAACCGCCTTGTCTTCCACAAACGTCACGGTCACCGTAGCGTTTTCCACCAGGTAATTCTTCGCGTCCCCGACGATTTCGGGCGCCAGGTTCACCGTCTCGTAAGTTTCGGGGTCCGAAAAAACATAATCATCGCCGTCTTTGTAGCTGAATTCCATCTTCCGGGTCATCATCGGCACGACCTCGATTTTTTCGGTCGAGCTGAAGCGCACGTCGGAGGATTTGCCGGTGCGGATGCTGCGAATGGTCGCCTGCACGAACGCGCGCAGGTTGCCGGGAGTGCGGTGCTGGCTGTCGAGGACCACGGCGATATCGCCATTATAATTGATCGCCATTCCACGGCGAAGATCGTTTGCTGTTGCCATAAATCAGTTCATCAGTTGCGTCATTTCATCCCCGTTTTTTCGGGGGCGAACCGTGGAAAATAACAAAGCTGCGCGTAAGTGCAAGCCTTGATTTTCCAAACTGGCAATGTCGGGCAAACGTGCCATATTACAGAAAACCAAAGCTGAAAAAGGGATCGCATAGACATGCTTGCCCAAGCCGAAAACATCTTTGATTGGGCCGCCTATTTCACACTTTTTGGTTTCTTTTTGTTCGCGTACGTTTGCCTGCGTCTGGCTTCGATATCTGCAACAAGTCTTCCTCGCGAGTCGTTTTTCAAGAAATCCAAACACCCGCCTGTGTTCGACGGCAAAGCCATCGAAACGACTGCGCTCAATCATCGCATCCAAAACATTCGCGAAGCACTGACGCAAGGCAAAACGCCGCAGAGGCCCGCCAGTTTCAAACGCGCCCTCGCCGTGGAAAACAAGCGCGCCGAAATGGCCAAACTGGCATTCTTCCAATCTCAGCCTACTTCTCCGCCCAATCCACAAGATCCCGAGGATAGTCTGCATCTTCTGCTGGTCTGATTCCCTCTGCGGCCGGCTCCGAATCTGTGTAGAATCTTCATATTCATTTCGTCGGATCATTCACGCGGCCAAGGAACAAAATTGCGCCGGAGAAGTTGTCGCGAATGAGGAAGATAAATGGATGGTCGGCGCGAAAAACTGGCGTGGGGCGGGGTCGCATGGCTACGCCCCTCATATGTACTACACCCGTCGCCGCGGCAGCTTCGGTCCCTTCCTCGTTCACATCCACAAAAGCCTTGTGGACCACGTCGGAAATGAACAGGTCACGCTTGCCATTCATGCCGGAAAAATCGGCTTGGGGCGTAAAGGCCATCGGCATGCCCATTCGAGCCAAAGTTTGAGAAAGGTTGAATTCAGACGTCATTTTGAATTCCGGGAAGAACACTTTCACCTTTTCTGGGTGGGCCTGTGAAAGCCAGTTGTCCAATGCGCCTCCATTCAGTTGCTTTTCCAGTTTTTTCAAACCATTCACTTCCTTCGGCAGCAAGACGACCATGGAAATACGGTCGAATAGCGGCGCCCATTCTTCTGCTTCAGCGGGAGAAATGGTTTGTTTTCCAGTGACATAGTCCATTTTCAGCAACTGCAAATCTTCCATCTCTGCATAATCAAATCCTGTTTCGACATGCATCATTTTCGCCTGCGCTTTTTGGCCGGATTCCAGCGTGAACGGCGCGTCGGCAGTGTTCGTTTTATTGAACTGATGCACCCATTTGCCCTTGAAAAAAATCGCGTTCACCAGCACCAGGCTCGTTGCCGGAGTGAGCATGCCGGGCGCGATAAGGTCGTTGATTTTGTTCTTGGTCTGGTGGCTCACCCAACCATTGATTTCCTTGCGGGTAGGCTCGGCATGTTTACGAAAATCCGCCTGATTGATGGTCGCGCCGAATTGTTGCTGGGCGATCTCCAAAAACGCCGGCAAAAAGGCATCGCCAGCCTGCGCCCAAAGTCCGTTCGCAGTGTTCAATTCGATGCCCTTTTCCTGGCCGATTTTGTTCAAGTCCTTTCGCAACTGGCCCATTGGGATGGCCAATTGCGTCGGTCCCGCATTGAAATGCAAAGTCTGCGCCATTTCACGGGCCGTCGTGCCGCGCGCTCCGGCATACGTCATGCCCATGCAGGTCGAAATGCTGTAGGGCGAAAAGAACAGGTTTCCGTTCTCGCTTTTAAGCTGGCCGTAAAGGTCCAAGGCGAACGCGTTCTCGCCCGCTATTAACGCATCAATGGGACTGGCTTGGTCCGCCGCGTAAATACGGTCTGGCAACAGGACAAGTGCCAGTAACGTTGCAAGCAGCCAAATCGTTCTATGATTTCTCATAACCCATTCCTTCCCGTCTGCGTGAAGCCGTCTGCGTTGAGTGAAACTGCGCGGACAAGGCTGTCCGCGCTCCCACTGTTGGGCGTTCGATGTTTCATTATTTTAGGTCCGGCTGACTGTCGAATAAATTTTTTTAAAATAGCGTGGTTTATCGTGTTTTAGCGTGGTGTAAGTGCAACCAGGTGAAACAAGGTGAAACGGAACGCGTGAAAATCCCTGCAGACCGCTCTGGTAAGTGAAACGTTCCTCGTCCCCGAAAAACCAGTTTTCTGCCTCCCCGTTCCATTTTTTTTTCCTGATAGCTGCAACCAGGTGCAACAAACTGCAACCAGTTGCAACACCTGGTCAAAATCCAGCGTTCCAAGGCACCGCCTAAAGGCGGAACTCCAAACTCGGAGCTGCAACACCTGCTCGAAATCCCGCGTTCCGCTGCTGTCCTCTCGCAGCCGATTGGTTCGACCAGAATCCACGCGGCCAAGGCTCACCTCCGCCAAGGCTACAGTGAACAAGCTGTCCGCGCTCCTAATATTGGATGTTCGATGTTTCCGGGGGGAGGGGGGTGCTTTTTGGCGGGTTAAAGCGGGTTTAAGTGGTTTTAAGCGGGTTTTCAAGTACTTACGGGGCGGGCAACGGATTGCTCGTCCTAGCTTTTTCGGCTCAA
>DASRBR010000138.1:0-2453 GCA_035653495.1 Verrucomicrobiia bacterium | reverse complement strand
CGACGCGCTCAATCCCAAACATTTTTCCGACTTCATGACAGTCGCCTCCCCGGACGAGAAGCCCCAAAAATGCGACGTCCCTCTTGCCTCAGCCGTATTTTTGAACCTCAACTGAATATGATGCGCCAAACTCCAGTCCCTCTCCCAAAGGGAGAGGGTTGGGGTGAGGGGGAAGTAAGTGTTCGAATGAAGAGAGTATGAACATTGGACCGATGTACTCCACATTGTAAAAGCCAGGTCATAATTTTTTTCGCGCTTCTTTAAGCAATTTTTGCAGGCGGGCCGGGAGCCGGGCCACTAAGCGCTCAAAATCTTTCATTTGCTTCGCAGCGGTAACGAGCAGTTGGGCCATGCCGCAGGCGTCGGCAAGGCTCACGTATTCAGCGGCGATTTTATCATTGGGCGCGCAGTTGTGATAATTGCCCAACGCCACGCACACCGCGGCGGTTTGAAAACCGAATTCCTGGTAAGCCGTCGCTTCGCACGTGCCGCCATACATCAACGCGCGCTGGAATTGGAATGATTTGTCGCGCCGCCGCAAATCGCCAGCGACTTCGGCCAGAAAACGCATCGCATCGGAATCAAAAATCGAGGTGCGATCGCCGACGCGCAAAACCACGCCGCGACCCATGACTGCCGGCGGCAATTCGCGGCTCGTCTCCAGCGAGATGATGAGCGAGCTTTTCGGCAATTGCCGCGATTCTGCCACGGTCAATGCGCCTTGGAAACCGACTTCCTCCGCGCGCGAAATCACACCGATAACATTGACACGCGCACGAGTTCGTTTGAGTTCGATGATGGTTGCGAGGATGGTCGCGACGCCGATGAGGTCATCGCAGGCGCGGGCGTGGATTATTCCGTTGCGCAATGCAAAGTCTTCGAGTTCCCAAACCGCGAATTGCGGTGGTTCATCTGGCGTTTGTAGCGCGTGGAGTTCGAACTGTTTTTCCTTGCCAACGCGTTTTCCCAATTTTGCCGGGGTCGCGCCGGGCATCAAACGCACCGGAATGCCTTCGCAAAAATAACTGTCCCCGACTCCTCCGAGAAATCGCGCAAGCCAGCGGTTGTTGGGAAGCGAACGGACGATCTCAAAACCCGGATGGTCCATGTGCGCAGCAAGCACGAATGGCCGCTGTTTGGAAATGGTTTGAAGGCGAACGATGACATTGCCGAAAGGGTCGCGCTTATAAGCGAGCCGGTGTTCATCGCAGATTTTTTCCACCTCGGCGCGAACGGCAGTCTCGTGATAAGGCGATACCGGATGCCGCAACAAGCGGGAAGCGATGGTGGAAAGGGTTTTAGGATTCATAAGAAACATCGAACGTCGAACATCGAACACCGAACATTGAATGGTTCCAAGGCTCCGCGTTGGACGTTCAATGTTGAATGTTGGATGTTCAGCGTTTTTTCATTTCATTGGACTTCACCGCAAAAACATCTCCGCGGCAGCGTCGGCGAAACGCAAACCTGTTGAGGTGAGTTGAAAACTGTTCTCGCCGGAACGGCCCCAACCGCGCGCGACCAATTGTTCAATCTCAGCGGACCATTCGCCGCGCAAGTCCCAGCCGGTGACCTGTCGGAATTGCTCGAACGGCCATCCGATGTTCATGCGCAGGCCGAACGCGGCAATTTCCCCGGCGCGCGACCGTGGCGAAAGCTCTTCGCTGGATTCGATGGCGCGACGGCCTTTCTCCAGTTGTTCGCAATAAAGTTGCGTGTTGGCCCAATTTTTTGTCCGAATGCCGCGCACATAACCCGTCGCGCTCGGGCCAAGCCCGTAAAACGAACCGCCACGCCAGTAGTTGATGTTGTGCTGGCAGGCAAAGGATGGAAGCGCGGAGTGCGGAGTGCGGAGTGCGGAGTCGGGAGCGGATTCGAGTTCATTTACGCTCGCCCTCAGCCCTGCCCTCTCCCCCGGGGAGAGGGAGAATCGTTCTTCCGCGTTGGATGAATGGTTGGCGAACTGAGAACGCGAGTTGCGGGCGAAGTTGGCGATCTCGTATTGGTGCAGGCCCGCGTCGGAGGCGTGCGCGAGCAATTCTTCATACATCGCGCAGGCGAGGTCTTCGTCCGGGTCGAATTCGCCGGCCTTCAATTGCGCGTAGAGCGGCGTGTCGTCTTCGTAGATGACTTCGTAGCTGGAAAGATGTTCGCTGCCGAGCGCGATGGCTTCGATGAGCGTTTCGCGCCAGACTTCAAGCGTTTGTCCCGGAATGGCGAACATGAGATCAATGTTGACGTTGTCGAAACCGGCCGCGCGCAGAACATCGAACGATTTGAAAACCATTTCGCGGCTGTGGATGCGGCCCAAACGGTCGAGCAACGCCTCGTTGAGCGACTGAACGCCCATGGAAATGCGGTTGACGCCGAATGAGCGCAGCAGCCGCGCCTTGTCGAGGGAGACGGTCGCCGGGTTGCATTCGACCGTCCATTCCTGAGCGCCGGTCAAATTG
>DASRBR010000137.1:0-13634 GCA_035653495.1 Verrucomicrobiia bacterium | reverse complement strand
AAGCCAAAACGGTTGACGCGGTCTGGGCGCAATGGGAGCAAATCAAAAAGGCTGAGAAAAAAGGAACACGCCACGAACGCGCCTCCGCGCTGGACGGAATCCCAAAACATCTGCCGGCGTTGATGCGCGCGGAAAAATTGGTGAAGAAAGCGCGCAAGGCAAATTTGATCCAGATGAAAAATAACGGCAAATCCAGCAAGGCTGCTGTGGCTCGCGAATTGTTTGAGCTTGCGCGATACGCGCAGCAGCGCGGCTGGTCGGCGGAAGATTTGTTGCACGGCGAGGTTCGCAAACACGAGCGCGCATGGCGCAAACAGGAAAACAAACATTGACCCAAATTTGACGCACTTGGATGATTGCATTACCTATGTTTTTTGAAAATCAAACGAACCAAAGAATGAACCAACTATGAACGGAAATCCGTCCAAAAATGTGTTGAACTCGGATGTCGAGATCAAAGGCAACCTCAAGTTTTCTGGCGAACTCACGTTCGACGGCAAGCTTGAAGGGGAAATCACCACCGATGGTGTCTTGAATCTCGGCGACGCCGCGGTCGTCAACGGCAACATCACCGCCAACTCCGTCATCGTGCGCGGAAAGATCACGGGCAACATCCAGGCCAAGGAAAAGATCGAGATCAAGTCCAAGACGGAACTGTTCGGCGATATTCGCGCGTCGAAGTTGTCCGTTGAAGAGGGCGTGACATTTGTCGGCCGGACCGAGGTCAATCCCAACAAAGTATCTCCAACCCCGTCTCCGCGGCCCGGCGAGACTCCCAAGGTTCCGGAGCCGGCCAAAGCCATGGCTCGCTGATCGCCGCGTTGCCGCATGCCCAAAAGTTGAATGCCAGCGAGCAAGCAGCCGGACAAGCTCAAGGTGGCCTGCCCGCATTGCGGCCATGCGCAGATGGAGCCGCGCACCGGCATCTCCACCGTCTGCAAAAAATGCGGCCAGCATTTCGAAGTTCAGGCAGCCCTTAAGCCCAAACGCAAAGAAGCGGGCCCCGCGCCGGAAAAACGGCTGGTCAAGTGCTTCGAATGCGGCACAGAAATGCAGGCGCCTGTCAGCGCGCAATCCACAATGTGCAAGCGCTGCAGTTGCTACATTGACTTGAAGGATTACCGCATCAGCAACGCCGTCTCCAAGAACTTCAAAACGCGGGGCTCATTCAACATCGAGCTGGGCGGTTATGTGTTCAACACCGAGGCGTTGGTGGAAAATGCCGTCATCAAGGGGCGTTTCCTGGGCAAGTTGACCGCGGGCGGTTCATTGACCATCTACTCGTCGGCGGAAATCAAGGGCAGTTTCAAAACCCACTCGCTCATCATACCGGCGGCGAATAATTTTCGTTGGCCGGAAACAATTCGCGTCACGGCGGCGGAAATCGCCGGGGAACTGGCGGCGAACCTTGTGGCCGATGGAACGGTCGTTCTCAAATCATCCGCGCGAATGTTCGGCAACATCGAAGCCAAGAACCTGGTCGTGGAAAGCGGCGCTGTCGTGGTGGGCTACATGCGCATCGGCCTGCCGGAGTCGTCGCGCCTGTTAATTTGATTGTGACAATCTCCAAGGGCTGTGCTTACTTAGGAAATTATGATGCTCTGTGGAAAAGATGCTCGGTGTGCGGGACAAGAATGGAACCGGGATGGGAATTGGGGAGCGCACGCGTCCCGCGTGCCCCGTTCGGCGTCTCGCCGAACGGAAAAAAATCCCAGAAGCGCCCGGCGAGACGCCGGGCGCGGCAACCGAGACGGTCGCGCTCCCCAAACGACTACCGTTGTTACATGCCTGGCTCGTCGGTTAAATAACGTTTTCTACAAGGCAAAATTATGACTGATCCGCGCTATACGAAACTGGCCGATTTGCTGGTCAATTATTCCACAGGATTGAAGAAGGGCGACCGCGTGCTGCTCGACATGATCGATGTGCCTGATGAGTTTGCCATCGAGCTGATGCGCGCGGCGCGAAAGGCCGGCGCGACGCCGCTGATCGAGGTGCGCCACACCCGCATCACGCGCGAAGTGATGAAAGACACCGACGCCAAACACGCGGCGTTGGTGCGCGACGTGGAAATGTTTCGCATGAAAAAAGTGCAGGCCTACATCGCCATTCGCGGCAGCGCCAACGCCAGCGAAACTTCGGATGTGCCCGCAGACCGGCTTTCGCTCTACGCGAAAACATTGCGCCCGGTGCAGAATTATCGCGTGAACAAAACGCGCTGGGTCGTTTTGCGCTGGCCTTCACCCAGCATGGCCCAGGGCGCGAACATGAGCACCGAGGCTTTCGAAAATTTATATTTCGACGTCTGCACCATGAATTATCGCAAGATGGCCAAGGCCATGGCCCCGCTGGAAAAACGGATGAAACGCGCCGACCGCGTCCATCTGAAAAGTCCCGGCACGGACCTCACCTTCAGCATCAAAGGCATCGGCGCGCAAATGTGCAAAGGCGACCGCAACATCCCCGACGGCGAAGTATTTTCCTGCCCCGTCAAGGATTCCGTCAACGGCCAGATCACCTTCAACACGCCAACGATTTATTCCGGCAGCAAGTTTGAAAACGTCCATCTCGAGTTCAAGGACGGCAAAATCATCAAGGCCACTTCGAACAACACCAAACGGCTGAACGAGATTTTGGACACCGACGCCGGCGCGCGTTATGTCGGCGAGTTTTCGCTCGGGTTCAATCCCTACATCCAGAACCCGATGTGCGACATTTTGTTCGACGAAAAAATCGCCGGCTCGCTGCACTTCACACCCGGCCAGGCTTATGAGACTTGTGACAACGGCAACCGTTCCGCCGTCCATTGGGACATGGTCTTGATCCAGCGACCCGAATGGGGCGGCGGCGAAGTCTGGTTCGACGGCGAACTCATCCGCAAAGACGGCATGTTCGTCCCCAAAGATTTGAAGCCGCTCAATCCTGAGAATCTCAAATAGAGCGGTTAAAAGGTTAAAACGTTACATCGTTACATCGTAGCTGCGCGTCCGCAGGTAGGGCGCACTCCGTGCGCCGCTCGTACGACTGAATACGAATCGGCGGGCACCGGAGTGCCCGCTCTACCTGCGTCGGAAGATTCTGGCCGCCAGCGGACGGCGCAGCGCGCCGTCTCTACCTTCCTCAACCCTCCTTGAGGATGGCGAGGAATTGTTTCACTGCCGGTGAGAGGACTTTGTTCTTTTTGTAGATGGCGGCAAGGGGACGGTAGAATTCGCCATCTTCAAGCTGCACCTGCGCCAGAGTTTGCTTGGCCACTTCCTGAACAATCGTGCCTTGTGGCACAACGGAAATGCCCGCGTCGATCTCGACGGCGCGTTTGACGGTCTCGATGTTGTCGAACTCCATCACGTGCTGCACTTCGACGTTGCTTTCCTTGAGGATGCGATCCAATGCCTTGCGCGTGGGGATGTCCGGCTCGAACCCGATGAACTTCTGGCCAGACAAGGCCTTGAGCTTCACGGTTTTCATCTTGGCGAAAGGATGTTGCGGATGGCAGATGAGCACGAGCGGGTCTTTGCGGAGCGAGACGGTTTCCAACTTGCTTTCGCGCATCGGGTAAGCGACAAGGCCGAGGTCCACAACGTTGCTCAGGACGTCATCATAAACCTGGTTCGCGCGACGATATTCGACGTGGACGTTGACGGTCGGGTAGCTCTTGAGGAACTTCTTGATGTACGGCGGGAGGTCGTGCAAACCGATGCTGTAAATGGTTGCGACACGAATGGTTCCGGAGATGATGTCCTTGATTTCCTGCAACTTGCTGTGAAGGGAATCGTAGGATTGGATGATTTGCTTGCTGAAATCGTAAAGGACCTGGCCTTCGCGGGTGAGCCGGAACTTCTTCTTGCTACGCTCGATGAGGAGCGATTTGAACTGGCGTTCGAGCGAGCTGATTTGCTGGCTGACTGCGGATTGTGTGACGTTATTAATCTGAGCTGCCTTGGTGAAACTCTCCGTCTCTGCAAGGTCGCAAAACACTTTAAGACTCTCAATTTGCATAAGTTGGGGTTATTGAAACGCAATATGTGTCATGAGTCAACAGGTGCTGCTTCGGCATGGGTCAAAACCTGCTTGACTTTCATGAGGAGCTCCTGGCTGGTGAAGGGTTTTTGGAGATAACTGGTATGGTCTTCCTTTTCCGTCGATGGCCTGACAAATCCGCTGGAACAAAGAACGCAGATGGAAGGCGAAACTTCGCGCACTTTTTCCACCAATTCACGCCCGCTCATGCCCGGCATCACGAGATCGGTGAACAACAGATCGATTTGCGGCTCGCCCTTGGAAATGATCTCCAGCGCCTTTTGCCCGCTGTTGGCGGTAATAACATTATAACCATAAGCGCCCAAAACGGTTTGGCCCATCGTCAGCAAAAGCTCCTCGTCATCCACCATGAGAATGGTTTCGGTGCCGTTCAAAGGTCCTTCGGGAGCGGAATGGTCTTTGACCATTTTTTTATCGGCTGGCAAATAGACGCGCACAGAAGTGCCGGAGTTGGGCTGGCTCGATACCGCGACTGCTCCGCCATGATTTGTGACGATGCCATAAACCCACGCGAGACCAAGGCCTCGATGTTGGCTCCCGCGTTTGGTGGTGAAAAAAGGTTCGAAGATGCGCGGCAACACGTCTGGTTCAATGCCGCAGCCATCGTCAATGATTTCCGCGCAAACGTACGTGCCTGCCGCCAATTGCGCATTGCGGTCCTGGGTTTTCTCGGTCAATTCGATGTTTTTCGTTTGCAAAATGATTCGTCCGCGCGGGCCAAGCGCCTCGACTGCGTTTTCCATGATTTTGACCAAAGCCTGCTGCATCTTGGCTTCGTCAAATTTCGCCAGGTAAAGCTTCCGTTCCAATTGCAACGTCCAGGAAACATCCTTGTCGAGCTTGGCGGCCTGGAACATTTCATGATTGCGTTGCAGCAATTGGTTGAGGTTGCGCGAGGCCTGCACCTTCTTCTCCTGATGGCTGAACACGCCGAGATCATTGGCGATTTCTGCGGCCTTTTCGGCGGATTTTTCGACTTCCCTCAGAGAACGCCGCCACGGATTGTCCGGCTCAAGCTTGCTCAAGACAAGCGACGTGTGGCCGAGAATGGTGGTCAAAGCATTGTTGAAATCGAGCGATACCGTCCGCGCCAATTGAAGTGCGCAATCCAGTTTCTGCTTCTGCGCGATGCTTGCGTCCATGCCGTTTGTTTTGTCTGGAACTGTTGTTTTGTCCGGAAGCAACTGCATCAGCGAATATTTATTGGCTTCATCGTCGAACGTGGAAACCCATGCCTGAAAAGTCATTGTCCCTCCATCGGCGCATTTCAGGCGAACGGATGCCTGCAACCCCGGCGCAGCTTTGCATTGGACAAGAAAATCCGCCGGAAGCACGTTGTTTTCCGGAACCCAAAGCGAATCGAGCGCCGTCGCGCCGTTTCCCACAGCAGGCCCGAACGTTTCGACGGCCTTCTTGTTGGCCTTACGGATTGCGCCCGGTTCCTCCAACAGCAGCACCGGCCAGCTTGCAAGGTCCAGCGGAGAAGGGGAATCCATCTTTTGCTCTCTGGCCATCCCGGCATCCAATCCCGCGGCTTTGTCCGGGAGCAACTGCAAGAGGTAATATTTATTGCCATCATCATCGAAGCTGGAAACCCACGCCTGAAAAGCCGATACGGATTTATCGACGCATTTCAGATGAACGGATGCCTGCAACCCCGGCGCGGCCTTGCAATGAATGAGAAAATCCAGGGGAAGAGAGTCGTTCTCCGGGACCCAAAGCGAATCGAGCACCGTCGTACCGTTTCCCACAGCGGGACCGAACACCTCGACGGCCTTCCGGTTGGCCTTTTGGATCGCGCCGGGTTCCATTATCAACAGCACCGGCCAACTCGCATCCAACAGACCCAAAACAACATCTGACTTCATCACAAAAAATTATTTGGCGCCTACATCCTAACCAAACCCGCCCAAATCTCAACAGGTGAATCATTGCGGTACTTCCAAAAATGCCGATGGCAGCAATTCCGACACAGTGAATTCACGAATCTTCCGCGGCGAACGGCTGTCCGCCGTCCAAACCACCGCTTTAGGCGCATATTCCGCCAGCAATTGCCGGCATGCGCCACAGGGCATCGGCGCCGGTTTCATCGGCGCCACAACCGCGATCGCCTTAAAATGCGAGCGCCCTTCCGTGAGCGCCTTGAACAGCGCCACGCGTTCCGCGCAACACGTCAGCCCGTAACTGGCGCTCTCCACATTTGCGCCGGTTATTACTTCCCCTTCTGACGTCAACAATGCCGCACCCACCTTGAATTTCGAATACGGCGCAACGGCCCGTTCACGCGCATCCAGTGCCGCCATCACCAATTCTAATTTACTCATTTTCCCCATATGCGCTGGCAAACGAGTGGAGCAAGAACCCTGCCGCATGTTTCACATTCTCAGCAGTTTCCAAAACTTCCGCGTGAGACAACGTCCCACCGCCTCTGCCCGCCGCCACATTCGTAATGCACGACAGCCCAGCCACTTTCAATCCACATTGCCGCGCGACAATCGCTTCCGGCACAGTGCTCATTCCGACGGCGTCCGCACCCAGCCTCGCAAATGCCTCAATTTCAGCCGGTGTCTCATAACTAGGCCCGCTCACCCCGAGGTAAATTCCATTGTGCAGTCGCAATTTGCAATGTTTCGCGGCCTTATGCAGCAAGCCCGACAATCCCTCATCATAAGCGCCGGTCATATCCACAAACCTCGGCCACTTTGATGATGCCGGGCCACGCAGCGGGTTGATGCCCATGAAGTTGATGTGGTCGCTGAAAACCATGAAGTCGCCCGGACGGAATTTTCGATTGATGCCTCCAGCCGCGTTGGTGAGCAACAAATCCTGCACCCCAAACTCGGCAAGCACCCGAACGGCAAAAGTCACCTGCTCCATCGAATGACCTTCATAAAAATGAGCCCGTCCGCTTAAAGCGATCACCGGCGTCCGGCCAAACACCCCCAGCAACAATTTCCCTGCATGACCGCGCACGCCCACCGGCGGAAAACCAGTCAGCTTTTTGTATGGAATTTCCGTCTCGATCTCCAAGCGCGAGATTGCGTGTTGAAATCCGCTGCCCAAAACCATCCCCAATGTCGGCCGAAGTCGCGACACTTTGCCGATTTGTTTTGCGGTGAATTGGGGATTGGCCGCTGGTTTCATAACTCTGCCCTCAAGCAAACCATGTTTGGCCGCGTCATCAAAGGGGATTTTGCGCAGGGTTGAACCTAACGGCGCAACTGGCGTTCCGCCCGATGATGCTTGTCAGCTTTTTACGACGCTGATTTGTCCATTGCGTTCGAGGTAGGCGCTTTGAACTTTTTGAAGATCATCCACGTTGCCGTTCATCCGTATCTCCTCCTCCAAATCGTGCATGGTGATGTTATGTTTACTCATGGCCGATCCGAGCGCGACGCCGTCCTTCACCACCTGGACGCAGTGGCCTTTTACGAGATTCCCGAACCCGTGCGATTTGCAGGCAAGATACGCCAAGAGGCGATGCATCCAAACCAAAATAAAACCCGCCGCAAGCGTGGTGAAAAATCCGGCGGATCCGTTCACGGCGCGGGCCAGCACGGAAGCGAGGATGAATCCCAGGATCGCGTCGAACGCGGTCATTTTGGAAAGGAACCGTTTGTTGGCCATGCGCACCATCACCAGCGCCGCGATAAAAACCAGTATCGCCCGCAGGCCGGTTTGGCCAAAAGTCAAGTCCTTGGGTTCGGCAGTGAGTCCGAGAATGGGGTCTAACCAAGCATAGATTGCATTCATAGAATTAATTCAAGGGTTGACCGACAAAACTTTTTGAAATCCATCCAGGTCGTCTGCAAAAATTTTTGGATCAAAATCGGGCAAGGATTGCGCATCTTTGAACAATTTATTGAGCGGGGCGTCGAGTCGCTTTGTGAGCGAGTCATCATTCAATCCGGCAACCAAACGGTCCAAAGCAAGAACCAAGCGTTCAGCGCGGCGGGCGTGAAGAGCGCGAGAAATCGTTGCGTCACGGAATGTTGTTCCCGTTGCGGCGTAATGGTCCAATAAACGATGCCGACCGGCCGGATCGGTGATATCGAACCCCTTTTCCACTTTGATTGCGAGCTCAGGCGGCATTCCACCTGTCGAAGCGTGCATTCCTGCAGGCGCGATCACCCACTTTAATGCCGCGCACTTGTTCGATTCACTTTCAGTCGGAACTTTTTCCAGCGACATTTGCCATTGCATTTCGCGCAAGGCCGCAAGCTGGCCCACCAGCCAAGTCATCGGTCCCGACCAATTCGTCCCCTCGCGCCAATGTTTCGGCTCGGCAACAGCCTGACCGTCCAGTTCGAAAATCAATTCAGGATGGCCGGCTTGCAGGATATCGGCATCCACGTTTTGATGGCAGGCAACGCAGGTGTTCGCGCGGACATAAAGATTGTTGAGGTCGCGCATCCCAGCATTAACGCGATCTTGGTGCGTGAAATCGCTGCGCGTATGGGAAAGCAGCCAATTCTGCGCCGCGCCATGACAATTTTCGCAGGAAACTCCGGCAGCCGGATCCAGGATTTTCCGCAAGGCATCGTTCGTGGCGATGGTTTGGAAAGGTGCATGGCAAACCGTGCAGCGCGCGCTTTGCACCGGGTCGGCAATGTGCAAAACATCGGCGATTCGCGCCGAGCGCGCGAGCGTGAGCGTGGCATAGGAGCGGGTGTGGACGTCAAACTTCGACCAGCGGATGCATTGGTCATGTTTTTCGCCCGCGCCGCCGTGGCAGTAGGAGGAACTGCATGAGGATTCACCTCGAAACTGGGTCGCGGCGGTTTCCATTTCAGCGGTTTTCGACTGAGCGCAACAAGCGAACGTCAGCGCCAGTCCGAAAACAGCGTAAAATACGGAAACCGCAAGGCTTTTCACATAATGCGGAGTGCGCCATGCAACACGTAATTTCCTGCCTGAATTTGAACTAAAACGTTTACTCCGCACGGGAGGTTTGTTAGATAAGCTTCGACCAGAATGCAATCAAATATATTGCACAGAATCCAATTGGCTTTGGGGGGCAACACCGCGCTGGTCATCGGCTATCTTCTTCTGGCAATCATCCTCATAGAAGGTTGCCTGGTGATTTATCTCACCTTGCGCCGCATTTATTTTCAGCGCGAACAACAGCGTCTCACGCGCGAATGCCTCCGTTTGCAGGTCAAGGCCGCCGCACTTCAATGCCGCGAAGCCGAGCAGGGCCGCCTTGTCTGGAACGGTTATCGCAAATTCCGCGTAGTCAAAAAAGTGAAGGAATGCCACGGCGTCTGCTCGTTCTATCTCAAGCCGCACGATGGCAAACCGCTCCCGCCCTACAAACCCGGCCAATACATCACCTTCCAGTTGAATCTTCCCGGACAAAGCAAGCCGCTCATCCGCTGTTATTCGCTTTCGGATAGTCCGCATCGCGGCGATTACTACCGTGTCACCATCAAAAAAGAGCCCGCGCCGCCGGACAAACCCGGCGTTCCTCCGGGGCTCGCCTCAACCTATTTCACCGACGTCGTGAAGGAAGGCGACATCCTGGATGTGAAGGCGCCGGCGGGAAATTTCTGTTTGGATTTGGCGAAGGAAACGCCCGTGGTGCTCGTCGGCGGCGGAGTGGGCGTGACGCCAATGTTGAGCATGGCGCATGCGATTGCGGCCAATGCTGCGCGGCGCGAAGTCTGGTTTTTCTTCGGCGCGCGTAATTCCAAAGAGCACATTCACAAGGACGAAATGTTGAAGCTTGCCGCGGAGCACGAGAACATCCGCCTTCATGTCTGCTACAGCCGTCCGGATGAAAACGACAAAAAAGGCGTGGACTACCATCACGAAGGCCGCATCACGGTGGATTTGATGAAGGAACTGTTGCCGTCGAACAATTACGAATTTTACCTGTGCGGCAACGGCGCGTTCATGAATTCAATTTCCGAAGGACTCGAGGCGTGGGGCGTGCCTGACAAGAATGTTTATTTCGAAGCATTCGGCCCGGCGACAGTAAAGAAAAAAGCTGCCGTGCAAGCGCCCGAACCCGCCGTCACGAGCAAAGGCTTTGATGTCACCTTCAGCAAATCGGGCAAGAGGAGCAAATGGTATGCGAGCAGTGGTTCACTACTTGATTTTGCGAATGCCGAGGGCGTCAAGATTGATTGCGGCTGTCGCGCCGGCAGTTGCGGCAGTTGCCTCGTCGCCATCAAGTCTGGCGATGTCGAATACGTCAGCGAACCCGGCGAAAAACCGGAAAGCGGTTCGTGCCTGACGTGCATTTGTCGACCTAAGGGCGATTTGGTGCTGGATGCGTGACAGGCGCGAAGTGGTTACATGGTTACAAAGTTACATGGTTACAATGCACCATGGGTTCAACTATGGGTGCGTGAAAAACTGGCGGATTTATGGAAAAGAAAAATACATTTCAAACGTTTGAAGATTTGGAAGTTTACCGGGAAGCGCGCGCATTTCGGAAAAAAATGTATGAAGTTGCCCGCTGGCTCCCAGACATTGAAAAATTTGGACTTGCCAGCCAAATGCGCTGCGCAGCGGTTTCGCTGACGAACAATATTGCCGAAGGACACGGGCGTTATCATTATCCTGACCTGGTTAAATTTGGCCTTCAGGCGCGCGGTTCATTGGAAGAATTGATTGACGACCTTAATGTCTGCGTGGACGAAAATTATATTCCCTTGCGAGAAATCGAAACGCTGAAACAGGAAGGCTGGCGTTTGCTCCGCATTCTGAATGGTCATCTCCGTTTTCTTCGCAACCAGCAAATCGAAAAAAAATCAGCGCTTCACGACAAGCCGATTTCTTATGCGACTGATGCCGAAGATCCGCTCGACGCCGAGGATTGTAACGATGTAACCATGTAACGATGTAACCATTTTACGCTCCCATGTAACCACAACATCGCAACCACCAATGCCCGCTTCCTCCCCAATCCTTGACAGACCGCAACGCTGGGACGCCGCTTTCGACCCGGAAATGAAACCGGAGACGGTCGCGCGCATTTTGCAGCTTGAGCCGTTCCGCGATATGAAACCGGAAAATTTTCCCAAGCGCATTTCTCTTTCAGATATTTTGATGCATGACGTGCGCGTCCGCCGGTTTCGCAACGGTGAAATTGTTGTGCGCGAAGGCGATTACGGGACTTCGGCCTTTATGATCATTTCTGGGACCGTGCGTGTGGTGTTGGGCAGCTTGCCGGCATCGGTGCTGGGCCGTCGCGAACCGACGCGTAAAAACATTTTCAAGGTGCTTGCGCAAATCTGGTCCGGACGGCGCGAGCCGGAAAGTTTCAAGCCATCAGAGCTCAAGCAGGATTCGCGCATCGCCGCCCGCAAGGGCAAGGGCGACGAGGTCAAAGTTTTTTTGCAGGATGTTCCGCGTGTGTTGAACGAAAATAAAACGGCGGTTTTGCATCCGGGCGAATTTTTTGGCGAACTGGCCGCGCTCAGCCGCATGCCGCGCACGGCAACGGTTTTTGCGCAAGGCGACGAGACTGAACTGCTGGAAATCCGGTGGCAGGGCTTGCGCGATTTGATGCGCTACGACGACCAGTTGCGGACCCACATTGATACGATTTATCGCGTGCGCGCGCTGGCGTCGGCTTTGCGCGAAATTCCCATCTTTAGCCATCTCTCGGACGAAGATTTGCAGAAGGTCATCGAGCAGACGGAATTTGGCACGTATGGCGATTACGATTGGTCGGGCGAATACAAACGGCTGGCACAGGCCGGTGGCGTGGGACAAACACCGGAACCGGTCATCGCGCAGGAGGGAGATTATCCGAATGGCGTCATCGTGATTCGCGCGGGCTTCGCCCGCTTGAGCCGCAAGTTCGGCAATGGCCATCGTACGTTGAATTATCTGGGCGCGGGAAGGATTTACGGGCTGGAAGAAATCGCGCACAACTGGCGAAGCAAGGACGCGCCCGTTCCGTTGCAACATTCCCTGCGCGTTATCGGCTACACGCACGTGCTGGTCATCCCGACCGCGGTGATGGAAAGCGTCGTGCTTCCCAACGCGCCGAAAAATACATTGCCCGACCCGATTCCTGAAGTGGATGAACTGGAAGAAACCGTGCCGGAAATTGACGCGGCAGAAAAAATCGGGGCTGACACGCTCGAATTTCTCACGGAAAACCGTTTCTTCAACGGCACCGCCTCGATGTTGATTGATTTGGATCGTTGCACGCGTTGCGATGATTGCGTGCGCGCCTGCGCCGCGGCGCATGAGAATAATCCGCGCTTTCTCCGCCATGGCCCATCGAGTGGAAAAATCATGGTCGCAAACGCCTGCATGCATTGTGTGGACCCGGTTTGCATGATCGGCTGTCCCACGGGCGCGATCCACCGCGACGCGTTCGGCGGCCAGGTGGTCATAAACCCGACGACGTGCATCGGTTGCAAGGCGTGTTACAACAATTGCCCTTACGACGCGATTCGCATGGTGGAGATCCGCGATGAAACCGGCGCGTTCATGGTGGACAAGGACATGAAGCCGATCATCAAGGCGACCAAATGCGATTTGTGCGTCGAGCAAATGACCGGCCCGGCGTGCCAGCGCGCCTGCCCGCACGGCGCGCTCGCCCGCGTCAACCTGAACGAACTGGACACTTTCGCCCGATGGCTTAAACGATGAATTCCTTCCGCCGACAACGCATCATCGGCCTTTTGCTGCTGCTGGTTTTTTCGGCGGCAATTCTCTGGGCTTATTTTCGCTACACGCCGCAATTTCCGCGGCTCGATTATTTTTCCGGCGCGCTGCTCTTCTCGGTGATGGTCGTACTGACCTTGTACAACGGACGCAAAAAACTGCCCTTCCTGCCGCTCGGCACCTCGGAAGGTTGGTTGCAATTCCACGTCTATGCCGGATTTCTCACGGTCGTCCTGTTTCTCGTGCACATCCAATTTCGCGCGCCAAGAGGCTGGTTCGACATCATCCTGGCGACTTTGTATCTGCTCGTCACCGTCAGCGGCATCGCGGGACTGGCGTTGACGCGCGCAATCCCCAAACGCCTCACCACCCGCGGGGGCGAAGTCTTGTTCGAACGCATCCCGGCAATCCGCCGCCATTTGCAGGCACAGGCTGAAACGCTCGCGTTGAAAACGATGCCGGAAACCCACTCGGCGACCATCGCCGATTTTTATGTCCGCCATTTGCAGGATTTTTTTGACGGCCCGCGCAATTTATATCTTCACCTCCTTGAAGTCCGCCGTCCGCTGAATCTTTTGCAGAATAAAATCAACGACTTGGACCGTTACCTGAACGCCCGCGAACGCGAAACGCTCGATAAAATCGCCCTGCTCGTTCGCCAAAAGGACGGCTTGGATTATCATCAGGCGCTGCAACTGCTTTTGCGCGGCTGGTTGTTCGTGCACATTCCGCTCACCTATAGCCTGATGATTTTCTCGGTCGTGCACATCGTTCTGGTGTACGCATTTTCCGGAGGGGCGCGGTGAAAGATCAATTGCCGCCGCCAGATCCTGATCCAAGTCATTACGTCCGCCCGACGCAAAACTGGATTTGCGGCCGGGCCGCCGACGGCCACCCCTGCCGCATCGGCCCGGACGCTTCCGGCCATTGTCGGGCGACTTGCGAATGCGTTCCCATCCTCG
>DASRBR010000136.1:0-9007 GCA_035653495.1 Verrucomicrobiia bacterium | reverse complement strand
GTCGGTCAGCATCACATGCGCGGGGCCACCGGGCGAAACCAGCACTGCGGCGGCGACGCTTGAATCATCCGGCGGCAAAAAATTATGCCCGCCGATGCCGGCAAATTCGCTGTCGAGCAAATCGCCCACCAAATAATAAAGCCAGTCGGTGTCGGCGCGGCAGTCGGCATCCGTGAACGCGACGATTTCGCCGGTGGCAGCGGCGATGCCTGTGTTGCGGGCAACAGACAATCCAAGGTTTTCTGTATGGCGGAAATAACGCACCTGCGGATGCGCCGCGGCGATTTGCGGCGTGTTGTCCGTCGAACCATCGTCCACCAAAATGACTTCGTAATCCGGATAATTGAGCCGCTCCAACGAATCGAGGCACGCCTTGAGCGTTCGTTCGCCATTGTAACTGGCCACGACGACCGAAACGCGTGGATGCCGGGCCAACGGAAAATACGGTGCGAGCCGAAACATCTTTTGCACGGCGCGGAAGGAATCCTTGCGCTGACGATCGCGCGTGGTCAGGCCCATCATCCAATCCTGAATCGTCTGCCCGCCGCGCCACCAATCGTCAGTGTAACTGAATACGACCGTCCCGGCCAAACCAGCGCGGAAAGTCGTCTCGATCTGCCAGGTCAGTATTTCGCATTTGCGCGGCTCGCCTTCGCGCAAGGAATCAATGCCAAATTCGCCGAGCAACAGCGGTTTGGTGTCGGCGATCATCTGCAGTCGCGCGAGATAATTTTTGAACGACTGCTGATTATGGAGATAAACGTTGAAACAATAAAAATCGAGCGATTGCGGCCGCAAAAATTCGGTCGGCGGATAATTGGTGAAGGTGCAGAGGCAATCGGTGTCGATGGCCTTGGCTTCGCTGACAAGCTCATCAATGAATTCTTCGACGACCCGCGCGCCGCTCCAGCGGACGATGTCGGCGGGAATTTCGTTGGCGATGCTGTAGGCGAAGACAGCCGGATAACCTGCGCAATTGCGCACCGCCTGGCGAACGGCTTCCCTCGCCTCTTCCTTTGCCTTTTCCGAATCCAGGAAGCAAAGGTGCTTGTTCCATGGAATGTCCACGAGCACCTTGAGACCGAATTCCCCTGCCAGTTCCAGGAACCATTTGGGCGGGACGTGATAGACACGGATGAGGTTCGCGCCGAGTTCGCGGATTTGGGCAAAGTCATGCGCGGTCTGGCCGGGCTTGGCAAATGTCCCTTCGCCCTTGTCCGGGTCGAACGGCCCGTAGGAGACGCCTTTCAGGTGGAACTTCTTTTCGCCGAGGCGAAAGAATTTCCCGTCCACGGTCACTCGAACTGAGTTGCTTGCCGGTGCAACCATGTGAATTAGACGGCGTCCTACAAGGGGTTAATTCATGGCAAATTATCCGCTGTTTTGGCCTTTTTTGCCTTTTTTCGCAGTTTCAATTGCGGGGCATCACCCCAAAGCCCTTCCAAGTTGTAATGTTCCCGAACGTCCGCTCTCATGACATGGACGATCACATCAAAGTAATCCAGCACGACCCATGCCGTTTGCAACGTGCCGTCCACCGCCCGCGGCCGCAATTGGTGTTCATCCCGCAGCTTCTCGGTGATTTCCTCCGTGATGGCCCGCAAATGCGGCTCGCTCGTGCCGGATGCCACCACGAAGTAATCCGTCACGGACGACAGCTCCCGCACGTCCAGCACCACGATGTTCTCCGCCTTCCTGTTATCGGCAAAGTCCCGGCAAAGCAATGCAAGTTTCTTCGAATCCATCTCGTTCTCTATTTACGAACCATGGCCCAATCCATTTGAAAGATAAAGCCGATAATTGCAAATCGCCTCCGCAACCGTGCAAGGAACCAGGTATTCAATCGGCAATCCGGACTTGACCCGCGCCCGGATCTGCGATGCCGACACACCCAGCGGAAATCCTTTCAACGTCCTGCCCCGAAAGGGCGCGGTAAACGCCACCTCAGCTTGTCTTGGCCGTGGTATTGCGACAAATTCGACCATTCGCGCAAGTTCTTCGGCTTCGCGCCATTTGCCCAGCGCAGGCACATGGTCTGCGCCAATCAGATAAAACAGTTCCGCGTTTGGAAAACGTTTCTTTTAATCACGCACGGTATCAATCGTGTAGGAAATGCCACCGCGTTTGATTTCCTGCTCGTCAATCTCGTAGTTGCTCTTTCCAGCCAGCGCCAGCCGAAGCAAACGCAATCGTTCGGCAGCCGGCGCCGGATGAGATTCCGGTTTGAAGGGCGATTGCGCGGCAGGCACGAAGAACAGCCGCTCCAGACCGACCTCCTCGACCGCTGCCTGCGCCACCAGCAAATGCCCAAGATGCACCGGGTCGAACGAACCGCCGTAGATGCCGATACGCTGCATTGTCAAAGCAAAGGTAGGGACGGCGCGCCGCGCCGTCCGAGCGGACATCGCAGCGCGATGTCCCTACCCACGATGGATGGCGGCAGCTTCAAATTTTGAGACGAGGAGAACACCTCAGTACTTTGGAATGCTGTGGTCAATTTCATCGGCGTAGGCATTGATGCCGCCCTTGACGCTTTTCACGTATTTGAATCCCTGTTCCTGCAGGAACTTCAACGCCTTCATCGAACGCATGCCGCTTTTGCAATGGATGTAAAGCTGCTGGTTCGGGTCAAGCTCGGTAAAACGCTGCGGAAGTTCGCCCAGCGGAATCTGCGGCACGCCTTTGATGTGCGAAATCTCGTATTCATCCGGGTCGCGCACGTCCAGCACCTTGATGCCCAGCTTCGGATTATCCAGCGCGCGCTTCATCTCCTGGACCGTCACTTCGTCCGGATTCGTCGATTGCTCGACCGGCGCATCCGGAATGCCGCAGAACTGCTCGTAATCAATCAATTCCTTGATCGTTGGGTTATCGCCGCAAATGGGACATTGCGGATCGCGGCGCAACTTCAATTCGCGGAACTTCATGTCCAGCGCGTTGAACGTCACCAATCGGCCAACGAGAGTCGTTCCCTTGCCCAGCGCGAGCTTCAAGATTTCCGTCGCCTGCATGCAGCCGACAATTCCCGGCAACACGCCCAGGACACCGCCTTCCGCGCAACTGGGGACCATTCCCGGCGGCGGCGGTTCGGGATAAAGGCAGCGATAACACGGCCCGCCCAAGTGCGGCGCAAAGACGCTCGCCTGGCCTTCGAACCGGAAAATCGAGCCGTACACATTCGGCTTTTTCAACAGCACGCACGCGTCGTTGGTCAGGTAACGGGTCGGGAAATTGTCCGTGCCGTCCACGACGATGTCGTATTGCGCGAGGATTTCCATGGCGTTCTCGCTGGTCAACCGCACGTTGTGAAGGACCACGTCGCAAGTCGGATTGATGCTCTTGATGGTGTCGCGGGCGGATTCAGACTTGGGCCGGCCGACGTCCTCCGTGCCATGGATGATTTGGCGTTGGAGATTGGAAAAATCCACGACGTCGAAATCGACAATGCCAATCCTGCCGATGCCTGCCGCGGCCAGATACATGGCGATGGGCGAACCAAGCCCGCCTGCGCCGATGCACAGGACGCTCGTCGAGCAGATTTTCTTTTGGCCCGCGAGGCCCACTTCCGGGAGTATCAAATGGCGCGAATAACGCCGGATTTGTTCATTGTTCAGTTCCATAGTCAGGTTGAACGAGATTAGTGCAGAACGGGAATATTGCAAGCCGAGGCGGGTGGTTGGGCATGTTTGCAAGCCGAGTGTGCATTCCGCACACCGCACACCCCATTCACACTCGCATAACGACACAACGCGATTTTAGCCGACACAGACTCAGGGAGCGGTAAACATTGAGCATCCAAAGGCCAACATCGAATGCCAAATAGCTGGCAATCAGGAACATTCGATGTTGTGCGTTCGACTTTGGATGTTCGATGCTTCATCGTTTTTGGGCCGTTTCGACTGACTGGTGAATAATTTTTTTTCATTATCGCGGATTATCGCGGAATATCGCGGTCAAAGTGCAACCAGGTGAAACAAGGTGAAACGAAAGTGAAACGAAACGCCCGCACAAAATTTTTCCCGTAAGTGAAACGAGGTGAAACGAGCCGTAACGTGGACGCCGAATCGCTATAGTTGGGGTAAGCACCTGCCCGGCATTGCGTTTCATCTCTTTGGATAGCCGAAACAAGCCGTAACAAATTGTAACTACTTGTAACGCAGAAATCGCGAGCTGAAACGGAAGCGCATGAATAAGTGAAACGGAGCGCTTTGCCAGTCCGAAAAAAACCTTCTGCCGGGCATTTCGTTGTCCCGACGAAGTCCGCGACGAAATAAGATAAAGGACTTTCAGTCCAGCAGAGCGGCTGCTGGAGGACACAGGCGCCGGACGGCACCCTCTGTTGCGCTCCTTGTCGCATTCGCGTCGATTATTTCACAGCGCCAAAAATTTGTCCATCGATTTTGGTTTTGTTTACGAAAATTGTGGCGGCCTTACAGGCCGCGCGGGTATGTTGGACGTTCTACCCAGGCCTGCGCTCGCTTTGCTCGCTTCAGCCTGGGCTATCAAATCCGGGGCTTTCAGCCCGAAGAAATAAATGGTGGCGACCATCAATGCGGGACTTACCGTCGCGCCGGGCTGAAAGCCCGGCATTTGATAGACCGGGGTGAGCGCGAATGCGCGAGCCCCGGGGTCAACGATTCAAGATTTCCTACCGCCCTGAAAGGGCGGCACAAAATCCCATCCCATTAGACCGCGTCAACTCCATGCATATCTTTCATCCACTGGCCTGCCATTCTTCTCGCAAAAACGTCGATATTCCGTTTGAAAATCTTCCTTGGCAAGGTGCTTTGCCTGGTTGCGAATGTATTCTCGCACGGCTTCAACGTGCATGGGACTGACGCTGAACTCTCCATAACCCGCCTGCCATGCAAAATCGGCGTACCATCCGTCGCGCTTCTTCAACCATCCTGACGACGAACCCTTGATCTGTTCGACGATTTTTGCCGGAGCATGATTCTTCGATTGAACAAACAAAATGTGAACATGGTCCCGCACCGAATTGATTTCAATCAGAGTCGAATCGCAATTTTTGAGAATGCCCGCAATATAGGCATGCAATTCGTTTCGGTCCTCCTCACGAAGGAGGGGACGGCGATCTTTCGTGCTGAAAACAAGATGAACCACAATGTTGGCGAGAGATTGTGACATACGCGCACGATAAGGTGGTATGCGTTCGGTGCCAAGAAGAGAAGGGTGGCGGCCTTACAGGCCGCGGCGGATGTGGTGTTTGCAACCCAGGCCTGCGCTCGCTTTGCTCGCTCCAGCCTGGGCTGTCAAATCCGCGGCTTTCAGCCCCGAAGAATTGGGAGGGCTATTAAGCCGGAGTTACAGTGTCACGCGCGGGCTGAAAGCCCGACATTTGATAAACCGGGGGGAGCGCGAATGCGCGAGCCCCGGGTCAACGATTCAAGATTTCCTACCGCCCTGAAAGGGCGGAACAAAATCCCTCCATACGAAAGAATTTATGTCGGCTCCCATCTTCTCCGAACCTGCTTGGAACTTCCTTTTGACGCGTTACACTCTTTCCATGCCCGCGCCTTTTGATCTGTTGCAAAAACCGCAAACGGACCCGACTTCCATCTACCGTTTTCGCGACGGCCTTTACGGCGTGGACATGCTGATCTGCGCGATCTCACATCTCGATTTCTTTTCCTGGCTCGCGGAGCATCCGGGCGATTTCAACGCGATCTGCAACGGCCTGAAACTTCAGGAACGGCCAACGGACGTGATGCTCACGTTGTTCACGGCGATGGGTTTGCTCGAGCGCAAAAATGGCGCGTTCCAGCTCACAACGCTGGCGCGGGAACATCTGGTGCGGACCTCGCCATGGTTCATTGGGCCATATTACGATTCCATGAAGGAGCGGCCAGTCTGCAAAAATTTGCTCGAAGTGTTGCGCACCGGCAGCCCGGCAAACTGGGGCGGTTTCAAGGATGAAAAAGACTGGGCCAGGGCGATGGAAGGCGAGGCGTTCGCCAATCAATTCACCGCCGCGATGGATTGCCGCGCGACGCTGCTTGCTCCGGCAATGGCTGCCCGGGTCGATTGCTCGCAGCATCGGCATCTGCTGGACATCGGTGGCGGCTCAGGCATTTACACATGCGCCATGCTGGCGGCCCATCGCCATCTGCGTGGCACAGTGTTGGAAAAACCGCCGGTGGACCGCATCACCCGCGAGTGCATCGCCAAACGCGGCTTCGCCGGACGCGTGAACGTGACCGTCGCCGACATGTTCGTGGATGCGTTTCCAAGCGATTGCGACATGCACCTGTTCTCAAACGTTTTGCACGATTGGGACGTGCCGCGCGTGAAGGAGCTTTTGAAGAAATCGTTCGAAGCGCTGCCGCCCGGCGGACTCGTGGTCATTCACGACACGCACATCAACGCGGACAAAACCGGGTCGTTGCCCGCTGCGGCGTATTCCGCGTTGATCATGGCCATCACCGTGGGCAAGTGCTATTCGGAAAAGGAACTGGCGGATTATCTGCACGAGGCAGGATTTGAAAATGTGAAGCACACGCCGACCATCGCTGACCGCAGCGTGATTGTGGCGCGGAAGAGCGGGTGAGTTGGGCTTGCCATGTAGCTACAATAGGGCTACATTTTGAAAATGAGCAAAACCGCGACAATTCGCGCCCGGGTTGAGCCCGACCTTAAGAGTGAAGTGGACGACATCCTTTCACAGCTTGGCCTGACCGCGTCCGAAACCATTCTGCTGCTATATCGCCAGATCAAATTGCGGCGCGGGCTTCCGTTTGACGTCGCCCTGCCGAACCAATTGACCGCGCGAACACTTCGAGAGAGCAAGGCAGGAAAAAATGTGAAGCATTTCAAGAGCCGCAAAGAGCTTTACGCCGATTTGGGTTTGTGAGGACCTTCAGCCGCACAAATCAATTCAAGAAAGATGTCAAACGCGCAGAAAAACGCGGCAAGGACCTTTCAAAGCTTAAGGCCGTTCTCGATTTGCTCATTGAAGGACGCCAATTGCCGGCAGAGTACAAAGACCATCCTTTGCGTGGAGATTTTGCCGGGTCACGTGATTGTCATATCGAGCCAGACTGGATTCTGATCTACACTCTTTGTGATCAAGATACTCATGTCCGTTTCGAACGCACTGGCACTCACAGCGACTTATTCCGCTAAAGCCGACGGAGCCAGGATACCGGTCGAAGCATTGCCATGTTGTCAGAGGAGGGATATTTCCTTAATTTGTAAACTATATGATTCGCATGGCCGAGAATGGTCCCGAAGGCGGGGTGCCGCTGTATCAACTGAAAATCACTTTAAAATGGTCAAAGCCGCAGATTTGGCGTCGCATTTTGGTGCGTCAGGACATGCGCCTGGACCGATTGCACATGGTCATCCAATCCGTCATGCCGTGGACTAACTCGCATCTTCACCAATTCGTGGTGGGGCGAACCGCCCCTGTTTACTATGGCGTGCCGGACCCGGAATTTGGCGGGATCGAGTCCGAAGAATTGAATGAAAAGCGTTACACGCTGGCCGATCTTGCGCCCGCGGTCAAAAGCAAATTCATTTACGAATATGACTTTGGCGACGACTGGCTGCATGAGGTGGTCGTGGAAAAGGTTTTGCCGCCGGATGCGAATTTCAAACATCCTGTCTGCCTGACGGGGGCCAACGCGTGTCCACCGGAGGATTGCGGCGGCATGGGTGGATATTACAATTTGCTGGAGGCGCTGGCGAATCCTAATCACCCGAACCATAAAGATTTGACGGAATGGATGGGCGGCGAGCCATGGGACCCAGAGCGGTTCGATTTAGCCGAAACCAATGAATATCTCAAGCGGCTCAAACCGTGAGTTCTGAGGCGTTGTCCAACTTCCTTGCAGACCAATACTGCCATTGCAATTTTGGAGCACAGTAAGAGTGAATTGCTTGGAAACCGCTCTTGAAAGCTTGCCCTTTCAGCGGTTTTGCTCTAAAGAATAGGCATGAGCCTTAAGGGCACAGTCAAAAACGGGGTGGTGACGCTGCCGCCGGAATCCAAATTGCCGGACGGCACGGTGGTGGAAATTGCGCCTGTTTCTCCTCAGCCTGGCATTCCTCCGTTTTTACAGGAGCTTCTCAAACTGGCCAAAGACCGCGATTGGCCAGAAGATTTCGCGCTGAATCACGCCCATTACGCCAAAGGTCATCCGAAAAAATCATGAAGGTTGTCTTCGCAGACACCTTTTATTTTCTCGCCCTGTTGAATCGCCATGATGCTTTCCATGAAAAAGCTGTTCTTGCGTCAAGAGCGCCAGATTTGCGCCTCGTTACGACCGAGTTCGTCTTGTTGGAATTGGCAGATGCACTTTGTCGCCCTGGCCAGAGGGAACTGGTGTCGGCAATTTTTCATATTATTGAAACTGAATCTGCATTTCGACTGGTGCGTCTATCGCCGGAACTATTTCCAAAAGGCAAGCAGCTTTTTCAAAACCGTGCAGACAAGGATTGGCCGCTCACCAATTGCATCTCTTTTACTGTGATGAGGGATGAAGGGATCGAAGAAGCATTGACTGCCGACCGTCACTTTGAACAAGCGGGGTTCAGAACTCTCCTAAGCTAAAATTCCGAGCCGAAAATTTGAGTTGAGAGCCGGTAGTTCCAAATTTCTCACTTTCTCGACGAACAATGCTTCTGGATCCACGCGACGTCGGAGTCATTGGGCGGAGTTGTTGAAGCAATCAACTTGCGCCAACCCTCTGCGCAAAAACAGGGACATCGCAGCGCAATGTCCCAGTTCGGATTTCGTTATTCAATGCGTCGTTTACAAGCCCTGGGAAGCAACCAATTGCGCGAGCGTTCCGTTGAACGTGTCCAGGTCCACCTTGCCGGTGATGCCTTTGATGCGGCCGCTGTCGCTCGCCTGCCAGAACGTCCATACGCCCGCGCCCCACTCTTGGCAGGATGTGCAGGTGCTCCAGGGATTGCCGCTGTACAAATTCTCGCCGTTCCAATCCGCGATCCACGGCGTGAGCGTGATGCTGCTATTCAAATCGCA
>DASRBR010000135.1:0-4188 GCA_035653495.1 Verrucomicrobiia bacterium | reverse complement strand
GCGGCGCACTTCGTAGTAGCTGTCGCCAAAGCCGCCGCCAGCCAGGCCGAAGCCGACGTCGGTGTCCGGCCCGAGGGCGTGGCTGATGCCGAGTTCGGAATCGAGATAGACGGGCGCGACGGCAAGGCGGAGGGTGAGGTTGGAGTCGCTGAGGAAATTGGGGTGGTTGTAATAATAGAAGAGGTAACCGGAAAGCGGGGATTCGCCCTGGATGGATTGGTCGTAACCCATCTGGATGAGTTGGCGCTTGGTGGGGTCGATTTGGGAAAAAGCGGCGAGTGGGCAAAGCATGCCGGCGATAAAGAAAATGAACAGGCCCTTTCTGAGTTTGGACACGCCCTGTCCCTATCGCAAAACGGAACCGCGCGCAAGAGGTTAATGATTTTACTGCTTGGCGGGTGTTTAGTTTCCATGCTTTAGCGCGACTTAAATTGAACTGTAGCCATTTAGTTTTCGGGTGGAACAGGCGACCCGCCTGTGCTGTCCGGCAACTTGCCGGACAGTTCTTCTTCACCCAGCCAAAACAAGATGAACAGGTCGGCAGGTTGCCGACCTGAACGGGCAAGTTGCCCGTTCCACCCGGAAATCATCCATCCCCATGCTCCATTTGAGTTTTTTTGGCACCTCCGTTATTCACCCCTCTTGGAGCGGGGCGCATAACCGTGCAATTTCAAGAACGCGCCGGTCAGGTTTCGCGATAGGTGCGGTTTGTCTTTTGAGCAGGAACAGAGGATTTGTGTCATCTTAAAAATAGATTTTTGCATTATGTCCATTTTACTAGCGCATCCCCGTCCGGAATATCCCCGGCCCGACCGTCAACGTGGAACTTTGGAAGGCGTCGATTGGCTGAACCTCAACGGGCCATGGCAATTCCGTTTTGACCGTGACCGCAAAGGTTTCGAGGAGGGCTGGCATGAGATCGAGCAGCCGGAATGGCGCGAACAGATTGTCGTGCCGTTTTGCTGGGAATCGCTGGCCGCGTGGGGTGAAGGCGATGCGGCCGGGAACGAAAATTATTATGCGACGCGCGTGTTCCTGAATCCGCTGGAAGTGGACCGGAGCAATCACCGCTCGGCGACGCGTTATGAAGTGGGGTGGTATCGGCGGCTGATTGAGATTCCCGACAATGAACATTGGGAAGGCAAGCGGGTGATCTTGACGATTGGCGCGGCGGACTTTTTCACCGATTGCTGGTGCAATGGGACTTACCTTGGGCATCACGAAGGCGGTTACACGCCATTTGAATTCGATCTGACCGATGCGTTGGAAAAGGACATGGACGGAAAGCGTTGGGCGTTGATTGTCTTGCGCGTGGAAGACCCGATGGACAATCACGAGCAGCCGGTGGGCAAACAATGGCGTTGGTACACGACGACGAGTGGCATCTGGCAAACGGTTTATATCGAGCCGCGCGATGCCACGCATGTGCGCTGTTTTCGGATTTACACGGACATCGATGCGGCGACGGCGCGATTTGAGATTGATTGCGAAGGCGAGACTGACGATTGCAGCATTGAAATGGAGATCATGCCGCCCGGTCACGATGCGCAAAATGTGGAGTTTCAGGTTGCCGGCGGAAAAGTGAAGGAAACGGTGAAGGTGAACCCCTTGCTGTTGTGGAACCCGAACGAGCCGAATCTTTACAAGGTTATGATGCGCCTGAAGCGCCGCGGCCAAACGCTGGACACGGTGCGCACGTATTTTGGGATGCGCAAGATTGATTTTGCGCCAGGAGATTTGCCGGACAAGCCGGTGTTGTTGCGATTGAACGGCCAGCCGCGTTATCTGCGCGGCGCGTTGCATCAATCGTATTACCCGGAAGGAGTTTATACGGCGGGCGATGTCGCGACGCTGAAGAATGACATCGCTTACGCAAAAAAGGCGGGGTTCACGTTCCTTCGCATCCATATCAAGATTGACGACCCGCTGCTGCTGTACCATGCGGACAAAATGGGGATGCTGTTGATGGCGGACATCCCGAATTTCGGCGAGGGCGGCGACACGCCGCTGGGCCGGCAACGGTTTGAGACGATGATGCGCGAAGCGCTTGAGCGCGACTTCAATCATCCTTCGATTTTTGCGTGGTGCATTTTCAATGAAACGTGGGGCTTTGGCGGGCAGGCGGAGTTTGCGGACATCATCAAGTCGCTCAATCCCAAGGACCGCAAGCGCGGGCAGAAATTGCCCGGAGCGGTTTCGGCGAGGAGCGATTCGGGTCCGGGCAATGGCGGAGGAGGCACGGCCACGATGACTGCGCCGGCGAAAAAGGCAAAGCTGGCGAATTTGAGTTCGCATGCGTGGGTGCAATCGATGTGGGAACTGGCGAAGAAGCTGGACCCGACGCGATTGATTGAAGACATGAGCGTGGTGCATTGGGAGCATTTGGATTATTTCGCGCACGGTGATACGGACATCAATTCGTGGCATTTTTATATCGATGAATACGAGAAGGCGCGCGAACACATCGCCAAGATCGTGAAGCAGACTTTTTTGGGTTCGAATTTCAATTACGTTCCCGGGTATGCGCACAAGGGCCAGCCGCTCATCAACAGCGAATACGGCGGCGTGGGCGCGCTGGACGGCGACCGCGACATCAGTTGGAGTTTCAAATTTCTCACGAATGAATTGCGGCGATACGGCCAGATTTCGGCTTACATTTTCACCGAACTGCACGACGTGGAATGGGAGCACAACGGTTTCCTGAATTACGACCGCACGCCCAAGGAATTTGGCTATGACCCAGCCATCATCAATGAAAGCGACACGTTGCCGATTGACGCGCCGCCCATTTCGCGCGTCAAGCCGGGGGAAATCGTCAGGTTGGATGTCGCGTCGTCGCATTTTTCATCGCGCAAAACGGACCGAATCTCGTTGCGCTGGAAAATGGATGGAATGGACATGCGCGGGCATTTGCATCAGAACGTGATTTGCGGTTGTGTGCCGATTGAATTTCCGCATCGGCGCGTCGTGCCGGCGCACACGATTGAGATGCGCATGCCAACGGAACCGATGCTGTGCACGCTGTGGCTGGAAGCTTGCACGGAGGAGGGGACGGCGATTGCGCGGAATTTTCTGCAATATTTCGTCACAGAAGCGTATCCGTCGCTGCGTGAAGAAGGGCCTCGCGCGCTGGTGTTGCGCGGGACGCCGGGTGACTGGGCGGCGGGCGAATGGAGCGGCGGCATGAGCGAACGCGCGCGCAGCGGCGCGGAGGATTCGTGTTATGGGATGGGCCACGGTTATTTCGAATGGGCGCTGCCGCTGAATGGGGCGGACATTTCAAAAGCGCGGCGCATCCGCGTGCTTTGCGAGGCGTCGTCGCACCGGATCGACACGCCGCAAACTGACGCAGACATATTTCCGACGACGCTGCAGATGTTTTTGAATGGCATCCAGGTTTATGGCGCGTGGATACGCAATCATCCGCACGATTCGCGCGGCTCGTTGAGTTACCTGCGCGGCGGATTGGGCGCATACGGATATTTGGCGCATGCATTTGCAGAAGCGGAATCCGTGCGCCAAATTGCATTGCATGTGATGGATGACACATTGCGGCTGCGTTGCGTGGTCCCGGAAGACGCGCTGGCCCGCGGTGGATTGACAATTTACGGCGCGGAATGCGGACGTTATCCAGTCGCGCCGACCGTGATCATAGAATGGTGAGATGAATTACTCGTTGCGGATCTTGCATTTGGAGGACAACCCGTTCGACGGGGAATTGCTGCGGCGCATCCTGGGCCATGAAGGAATGGTCCGGGAATGGGTGCGCGTGGAGTCGGCAAAGGCCTTCCATGAAGCGCTCAACAACGGCCCGTTCGACCTGATTCTTTCCGATTACACGCTGCCGTCGTTCAACGGCGTCGAAGCCCTGGCGCTCGCGCGAAAACATCAGCCCGACGTGCCGTTTATTTTCGTTTCGGGAACGATTGACGAGGATTTGGCGGTTGAAACGCTTAAACAAGGCGCGGCGGATTATGTTTTCAAGAACCGTCTCTCGCGCCTTACGCCGGCGGTGCGGCGCGCGTTGCGGAACGTCGAGGAGCGCGCCGAAAGCCAGCGCGCGGAACAGGCGATGCGCGAATCCGAACACAAATACCGGCAGGTGTTCGAGAGCATGAGCGAGGCGGCGTTGCTGATTGACCTGCCGACCGGGCGGATATTGGATGCGAACCAGCGCGCGGAAGTCTT
>DASRBR010000134.1:0-6601 GCA_035653495.1 Verrucomicrobiia bacterium | reverse complement strand
AAATTGATGCCATCGGGCGTCGTGCTGGTGCCATAGACGGAGAAGTAAAAGTATTTTGAGATTTTGTCATACGGCGGCAGCAACGTGACGTCCACCCAATCCTTGCTTTTCACATCGCCGTAGCCCAGGAACGGCAGGATGAGCCCAAACGCCACGAAGTTGTCGGGCGCGGGACTTTTGCGCATGGCATCGAAGCTCGCGCGCATGGATTCGGCTTCGTTGGAAAATCCGAACAGGCTCGCGTCGCTGCCGGCGACCTTTTGCATCGCGTCGGTCAGGCCCGGCATTTCGCGCAAGGCCTTGGGCTGGCTTTCGGCGCTGCGCAGGTATTCTTCAAGAATTCCGGCATCGCTGCTGAAGGCCACGTAACTGTTCGCGGTCGTGTAGCTGAGCGTGCGCGTGGGCGGCGGAGGAGCACCGCGCTGCGGCGGCGCGGTTGGCAACGTGACCGTGTAGATTTTGTGCCCGAGAAATTCTCGGTCGGCCGGCGTGGCGGCTTGCGGGGAAAAAACCACGAGCAGGCGTTTCATGGCGTCGGCAAGCTGGTCGGGATTGGGCGAACCGAGCAGAAAAATCGACGGGCCGGAATTGGGGTCCGTCGAGCCGGGTTTTGGATTTTTTTCGTAAGTGACGATGTCGCCGCTGAGGTTGCCGAACAGATTTTTGTTCAGGTCGAAGGACGGGTCTTTGTCCTTTGCGTCCGCCTCGACCGCTCCGAGCGCCATATCCAGCACGCCGCCTGCAGTGGGAAAAATATCAACGATGGTTTTGCGAATTGTGGGCCACGCTTTGGGCCCGTCGAAACGCCAGCGCTGGAATTTCACCGCATCGGCAGGCACGAACGCGGGCGGATTGCAATCCTTCGCGTCGCCGGCAAAAAGTTTCACCAGCCCGGTGCGCGCCCCATCGGGAACGGAAAGCGTCACATTCAACTGCGAGCCTTCATCCGAAAAGCGGCAATTGAACGCGATGGACTTCACCGCGTTCAGGCCCAACCCGGCGAGCACCTTGTCCGCTGAGAACCCGAACGCGCCTGCGGCGGCATCGGCATCAGCCTCGCTGGACTGGCTGAAAACATCCACGAATGCCTTGATGTTGATCCAGCCATAGACGGGTACGTCGTGAAACATCGCGTGATTTGCGTCGAACGCTGCGAAATCGCTGAGAACATTCACCGAACCGCCGGACAAACGCGCCAGGACTTTCTCGATGACCTTCGGCGAATCGCAGGCGATCAGCAGCGAACCGGCCTGGCCGATGTAAATGTCGCGCCGGGTCATGTTGTTTGTGTCGGGCGGCATGGGCGGTGGCAAATCGGGTCCCAACGGTTCGGCTGGCTTGGTCGAGGGCTTGATGAAATCGGCCTTGGAAACGGACACGACGGAAAAATCAACATCGCGGATTTTTTCCGTGCGAATATTTTTGCCGAGATTGATCCATTTCTTTTTCAATTCGTCGAGATTGGCCTTGAGCCGGGAGCTTTTGTCTTTCGTGTCCAGCAGGACAAAAAAAGCGGGCTGGCCTTGCTTGCCCTGCCAGCCGTTTTGGATGCATGCCAGCGTGAACTGTCCCTGCGGCAGGTTCGTGTAATCCTCCAAATGCAGGCCAAGGTCATGTTCCAGCGCAGTGAGGTAACCGCCAGAAACCTTGCCCATAAACTTGTCCTTGAAATCCTTCATCGCCGGATCGTTCCAGAAACGGCCTTGGGGGCTGTTGGCATAAATTTGGCGCGCGCGGATGGAATCCGGGATGGTCAGCATCACCAGTGTGTCGTCCGGCAAAAATTTTTCGGCGGGCACGATGGTGTACGAAGCCGCTGAAACACTCGGTGAAGACGGAGCTGGAGATGGCGTGGTGATTGCGGGCGGCGGATTGGTGGCCGGAGGCGCGCCGGGCGTGGGCGCAGGCGTCACGGCGAATGCAACGCTGCTTGCGAGCAACAACAACATTAAACTGTTGGCAATATTTTTTATCATTCCGATTTCAAGAGAATGCAGGGCCTCTGGTTTATTTACAACACCAGCGTTTTGGCATGGTCGCAGTTACGGTGAGCGCGCTCGCCTTGGGCGCAGTTCTGTGCGTCTGGCGCCGAACCGTTTCAAATATCAAATTTTAAATTTGAATTTGTAAATCTTGGATTGAGCGCCAAGTGCAGCATTCTGGTGGTAGGGACGGACCGCTGGGCCGTCCGCGGATCCCGCATGCGGGACAGCGCGATGTCCCTACCAACTATTTTTTCGCCGTGGTTGTTGATGGCGTGGTGTGCGTGGGAGTGGTGCGGGTCGGCGGCGCCAGGTAACGATACGGGTTGCTGGGATTGTCGTTCGAATAGGTGTACGCGTCCCGATGGTCCAGGAAGTACTTCACCAGGCTGACCGGGATCGCAAAACCGAGCCCTTCGCCGAACGTGATTTTCATGTTCGTGATGCCGACAACTTCGCCGCGCATGTTGAAGAGCGGGCCGCCGCTGTTGCCGGGGTTGATCTGGGCCGTGGTTTGCAGATAAAGCTCGCCTTGCATCTCGCGCGTCTTGGTGCTGAGAATGCCTTCGGTCACGGTGCGTTCCAAACCGAGCGGGCTGCCGATGGCGAACACCTTGTCGCCGACCGCCAGGCTGTCGGAATCGCCGAGCAGCACATGCGAAAATTTCGGCGCGTCCTTGTCATCGATCTTCAGCAGCGTGATGTCATCGAATTTGTTTAGCGCGATGATTTTGACGTCCTTGTAAACCTTGCGTTCCAACAGGCCGTCCTTCATGTGATAAACCTCGACCGAAATCTCGGTTTCGCCCTCGATGACGTGGAAATTGGTGATGAGATAACCGTCTTCATTGATGATGAAGCCGGAACCGAGGCCGCTCGGCGTGCGCACTTGCACGACTGCTTCGCCAAGCTGGTTGACCAGTTCGCGAACGTCCTTCATCGGCGGCGGCGTGTTGGCCGTTTCATAACCGCCGCTCTTGGAATCAGTGAACGCGGGCGAAGCCGTCGGGACCATGGGCGAAAGCGAGGCGACAACCGTTCCGGACTTGGAATCGCCGGTCTTGGTGATTTTCACGATTTGGTCGCGCGGGACCGTGAGCACCGTGTAACCGATGTCCAGGATGACTTGGTCGCGCTTTTCGGCGAGGATTTTGCCCGTCAACGAGGCCTTGTCAGCGAGTTGGATGGAATCAGCGTGAAGGCCGCAAGCGGCGGAAACGCACAGCGCGGAGCAAACCAAAGTCTTCTTTAACATACGCTGATATTAGCCGTTGCGCACAGCTTTGCAAGCAACGGGTTCAAGAAAGTTTGTAGGACTTTGAGGAAGGAGCGGGGTTATATCAGCCACAGATTAAACACGGATTAAACACGGATTGAACACGAATAAGCAAAAAATGAAGAAGGAACTCGGGAAATCATGAAAGAAATTCTTGGTTCCTGAGTTTATGAGTTCTTCCTTCATAATCCCAGTTCAATCCGTGTTTCATCCGTGGCTATTCAGATTCAGCGGGGAATCTTCTTCTTGGCGCGGGCTAATTCGTCTCTCGTGTTGATATTGGCCAATTGGCGGGCGGGAAAACGGATGGTTTTTGCCTGAAGTTTTCTTGCGAGAACTTGCAGCGAAAGTTCGCCGGTTTCGATTTGCCGGGCAACGATGGGAAACGCGGCTTCGCGCTGCAGCAAAATGGGGAACCCGAAACTTCGACCATTGGTGGCGAAAACGGCTGCGGAAAACTCTGAAGGTGGTAGGGACGGACCGCTGGGCCGTCCAGGCGGACATCGCAGCGCTATGTCCCTACCATGAACATCGCGGGCTCGCAAAACTTTGGCCATTTTTTTAAGCGAACTCGCGCTGATAAACGGCATGTCGCAGGCGAGAAACAGCAGAAATTCCGCGCGGCTGCGTTGCAGCCCGGTATAAATCCCCCCAATCGGCCCGCATCGCGCCACGGCGTCGCGACGGATAACTCGCACGCGGAGGCCGGTTTGTGCCGCCATTTCGCGGACGTGTCCCAGCAGTGTTCGCGAACCGAGCCTGACGCGCGATTTGTCGCGTCCCATCCGTGTGCTCAGGCCTCCGGCGAGAATGAAAATTTGGCAATTATTGTCGCGCCGCACCAGTCCTCCCATTGGAAGAACGACATAATCCCCCAATCACGCTCCTGCTCCTTGAATGCCCTGCTTTGGTGATGGAGCGAACGATTCTCGCTTTCGATGTTCCGTGTGCTTTGACTCGCCTGCCGCTTTGGCGGCGGTGGCAACAACAGGCTGGATGGCAATCTTGCAATTGGAATCGGCGGTCGCCACCCGCCCAGTATTCTGAAGGCGCCGGTCAGTGATCAATGCAAAAGCCTTAAAGGCGATTTCCAGGGGCAGAAAGGGTTTGCCGATAAGCTCATAGCCGCCACACTCGGCGGACTTGGCTCGTGAATCAAAGTCTCTGTGGGCGGTCACGAAGATGACCGGAGTTTTTTCATTTTTGCTGGTCTGATGGATTTTTGAGCACAACTCAAATCCATCCATTCCCGGCATTTCGACGTCCAGGAAAATCGCGTCGTAACTCGCGGCCTGTGTCAATCGGAGACTGGTCTCGCCGTCGGCCGCCAGGTCAACCCCGGGAAAGGCATTCTTGAGAGCCATCGCCGCCGCGCTGAGGCAAACGGCGTTGTCGTCCACCGCCAAAACTTTTACGGGCGGGTCGGTAAGCAAGTTGTCGTCAAGCTTCCCGGCGTCGGTTAGTTTGCGCAGCAAATCTATCCCTCCTGCCACGGTCCGCAGGCAGGAGTGTGTGGCCTCCGATTGCTTCCGGGCCACTTGCCGGATCAGCGCCTCCAGGAGCGAAGCGCATTGCCACATCACTCGCAAACCGGGTGCCGTGCAACTCTCTTTAAGTGCAAAAAAAGCCCGAGCCAGCTCGCTGAGCACTTTTTGGCTCTCGGCCGGCCCGGTAACCTGGTGGAATTGCCCGAAAAGTTTCGCGATCTTGTCCAACTGACGCGGCACCGGGTCGTAAGCCTCGACGGCGACTTGGGCTGAGCCTGTATTGGAGAGGCCCATGACCAAGTCACGGAACAGGCTTTGTATGGCTGGATCCAATTCGGCTGGCGCGGGCGCGGGGGTGGGTGCCTTCAGCTTGGGCGTGGGAGGAAGACGACGAAAATAGATAACAAGGGCAGCAGGAAGGCAAAAGGCAGCCGCCGCGAACAGGTAAACGAGCGACTTCAGGCTGTTATCCAGCGTGGACGGCAAGGTCTGGGCAACTGGCTTGGCTGCGGTCATCTGTTTAGCCAGCCGTTTGCTTCTCCAATCTGTCGCACCGTTTCCCGAGGCCGGCTCGGCATGCAGCGTCCTGACCGATCCAAAGCACAAGCCCAGCACCAGCAGCGCCAAAAGGCCTCCCGACAGACACGGTGCCGGGCAGAGCCGCTTCCCGCGCTGCTTATCAGCTTTTACGTCTTTTACCACAAGTGTTCCCATCATTAGATCATCAGACCTGGAACGAACGTAAAGCAGTTTTTCGGCCATTAGCATTTGGAAGGTATGAAAAATTAATAGCGTTAAAACGGGGTTGTTCCTTCCCGAGGCGCGGTTCCTGTCCTCTTTTGGCACATCGGCTGCTGTAAGGAATTTGGGAATGAACGTACCGTTCCTTAAAACAAAGCCCGTATCTGTGCATGTAGAAATTGGCGGCGGCAGGAGACGGCCCCGGTCCAAGCAGCAGGCATTTACATTGGTGGAGGTGCTGGTGGCTTTGCTGATTTTCGGCATAAGCATGGCCGGAATCATTGGCATATACGTGCAGTCCGCGATTCGCATGGACTGGTCCTCAGTTTCCGTGGCCGCCCAACTCAAGGCCCAAAGCGGTTTGGAGCAATGCCGCGCCGCAAAATATGACCCGACCGGCAATCCCCCCGTTGATAACCTGGTGAGCAGCAATTTCCCCAATAAAGTTTATACCCTGGACCAGGCCACCGGCTCGGGCGTGTCCATTTACGGTACGAATATCACCACCATCGCATTGGTCTCGACCAATCCGCCGCTAAAGCTGGTGCGGGTGGATTGCATTTGGAGCTCCCGTTCAGGCGTGCTCTACACCAACACCGCCCTTACTTACCGCGCCTCGGCCCAATGAAGATCCTGACCCGCAAAAATGCATGCCGGGCCTCGCAAGGAGCTTTCACGCTGGTCGAGGCCATGGTCTCCTCGGCGCTGCTGCTGCTCATCATCGGCGCGGTGCTGACCTGCCACACGACCGGCCTCTGCTTTAATCTGAACGTTCAATCGCATGTTCAAAATGTGCAATCCGCGCGCGACGCCCTCAGTTGCATAAGCGAAGAAGTTCAATCGGCCAATTCGCTGCAAGTCGGCACTGGAACCGCCAGTCATTTCGTTGCCTCGACCAACCTTCAACAGGGTAATGCGTTGCGTATTTATCCTTCCACCAATACCAACCAGTACATCTATTACTACTATGATTCGGGCACTTCGAACCTCAATAAAATACCTCTTTACGATACCAATATCGTCACAGTAGCCACTGCCATTACCAACAGCCAGCCGTTCTCATTGCAGACGTTCTCCGGCACCATACTCACCAATAATTCCGTGAACAGCGCCGT
>DASRBR010000133.1:0-2432 GCA_035653495.1 Verrucomicrobiia bacterium | reverse complement strand
TTTATGCGGCAGTGCCGCATAAAGCCGGTCAACGAAAGAGGCAGTTGGAAGCGCTGAAAAGTTTTTCCGGCACGCTGGTGTTGTACGAATCTCCGTATCGCATCGAAAAATTGCTCGGCGAGCTGCAGGAAATTTTTGCTGAGCGAACAGTCGTCCTCGCACGGGAACTTACGAAGAAATTCGAGGAATATCAGCGCGGCACGCCGGGGGAGTTGCTGGAGGTTGCTCGTAAACGTTCTTTGAAAGGCGAGTTCGTGGTGCTGGTTAGCGGCCAAACAGCTTTGCCTGAGCCAGATTCAGAAATGTAGGCGTAAATGCCTGAGAGGCAGAAGGATGGGGCGGCTTGTTTGGATAAATGTCATCCTGTCTGCAAAATTGACGTGGCTAATTTGTCAAATTATTTGCTTGTCTCCCGGTAAAAAATGCTCTTAGTTTAGTTCCCGTCCGAAAGCAATGGCTTAGTGATCCGGAAATTGTCAGATTGAAAGCTTGGAAGCTATGACAGTTTGAGACCTAAAACGGGAACGTTCACCAGCACATCGGCGCGGATAAACAACGAAAGTATCAAGATAATGGCGACCAAATTATTCGTCGGGAACCTTCCCTTCAGTGCCACCGAGAATGATCTCCAAGATCATTTTGCAGCCGCGGGCACAGTCATCGCAGTAAACATCATGCAAGACCGGGCGACCGGACGTTCGCGCGGTTTTGCCTTCGTCGAAATGGGGTCTCAAGCCGAGGCTGACGCGGCTATTTCCCAGTTCCATGGGAAAGAATTCCAAGGCCGGCCCTTGACCGTCAACGAGGCGCGTCCTCGTGAAGAACGGCCATCTGGCGGCGGTGGCGGTGGTTATCGCGGAGGCGGCGGCGGTGGAGACCGTCGTGGCGGCGGCGGTGGCGGCTATCGCGACCGGCGCTAATCCTTACGCGCATTTTTCACAAACCACCGTTCGCAAGGATGGTGGTTTTTTGTTAAAAAAACATAGGTCTTATGGGATTTATAAGACCTATAGGACCTATATTCACGGCACAAACTTGCCCGGATTGAGGATACCTTTTGGATCCAGAGCATCTTTGACTCTTTTGTGCATTTCCCGCACTTCGGGCGAAGTTGCCAGCGGCCACCAGGGCAGCTTCGCCAATCCAATGCCATGTTCGCCAGTGATGACCCCATTCCAAGCAAGCACCTGGCGGAATAATTCATCCAAGGCCGCTTGCGAATGTTCCATCGCGTGTGGCTGGTTCATGTCCACCATCACGTTCACGTGGATGTTTCCGTCGCCGGCATGTCCGAAGCAGGCGAGGCGCAGGCCGTGTTTTTTCTGGAGGCGAACGGCGAACTGGAACAAATCCTCCAAACGACCGCGCGGAATAACGATGTCCTGGTTCAACTTGGTCAAGCCGGTGTCGCGGAGGGCGTAGGAAAATTCCCGCCGCAATTTCCAAATCGCTTCGCACTCGCGATTGCCCAAGCCGGTCTCGACGAACAACGGATGCTGGCGTTTCACGATGCGCTGCAAGGTCTTGATCTCATTGCGCACGGAAACTTCCTGTCCGTCGAGTTCCACGATGAGATGCGCGCGGCAACCGCTCAGGCGTTTGCTTTTCGTGCGTTCACCGGCTGCGGCCAGTGTGAAGGCGTCGGCCACTTCCAGCGCGCATGGCAAAAATCCGGCGCTGAGTATCGCATGGAGGGTCCGCGCGGCGTCTTTCATGGCGCCAAAACCAATCGCAAGGCAGGCGCGATACGGCGGCAACGGCAGCAATTTCAATGTTGCTTCGGTGACCACCCCAAGCATTCCTTCCGACCCCACGAACAAGCGCGTCAGATCGAATCCGGTCTTGTTTTTGTGCGTGCGGCCGCCAAGCCTCGCGATGGAACCATCCGCAAGCACAACTTCAATCCCCAGCACATAATCGCGCGTGACGCCGTATTTCAAACAACGCGGGCCGCCGGCATTGGTGGCGATGTTGCCGCCGATGGAACAATCGGCGCGGCTTGCCGGGTCCGGCGGATAAAACAATCCGCGGCGTTCAACGGCTTCCTGCAGAGTTTGTGTGATGACCCCTGGCTCGACCACAGCCACAAAATCGTGCGAATGGATTTCCTTGATGCGGTTCATGCGCATCAACGAGAGCGCGATGCCGCCTTGCGCCGGAACGCATCCGCCCACGTAACCAAACCCCGCCCCGCGAGGCGTCACTGGAATGCGATGCTCGTTGGCAAAGCGCAGCAGCGCAGAAACCGATTTGGTGGTGCGCGGAAACGCGACGGCATCCGGCAGGTGCGAGGCGAACCACTTGTCCCCGGCGTTCTGCTCGCGAATGGATTGTTCGAGGCGAAGTTCGCCGCGGGGCAGCAGCCGTTGCAATTGGGCAAATAATTTTGGATTCGATTGCTTCATGGCAAAGGGCCTGTGTAGGGCGGCGCG
>DASRBR010000132.1:0-4576 GCA_035653495.1 Verrucomicrobiia bacterium | reverse complement strand
GCGCGCAAACAGCGAAGACGAGGCCGGTGTAAACCTCGGGCAGCTTTTCCTTTGGGATAAACCGAAGAGGATAAAGAAAAGCCGCGATGCCGATGAGCAAAAACAGGATGGCCGCACGAACATGACGCGAACGGGTGCGGTTATTGGAAACAAGACCAAACACAATGTTCCAGAACGGCACAACGGCCAGACCACCAACGGCGAACGCCAGAAAAGTGCGCCAGCTGATTTGGAAGGAGAATCCGCCCGGACCGCCTCGCAAAGCCTCCAAAGAACCCGCCATGCAACCGAACGCAATCGCAGTTCCTGCAACCATGATTCTGCGGATGTCACGTTCGTTTTTAGATTCACCATTTTTTTGCGCCTTCATAAGTTTCCTTCGTGCATCTAATCTATCACGTCCACATAAATTAGCAATGTTAATCATATTGGCGAAAGCGCACAGCCCGTAAGCTGATTTACTTAGCCGTTGCGAACTGTGTTCCGCGCGCTCATACTCACGCTCGTGGAATAAACCTCTGGGTTTGAATTATGCAAATCGCCAAACAGCTCGCTATTTTCCTCGATAATCGGCCTGGGATGCTTGCCAGGGTTTGTGACGCGCTCAGCGCAGTCAAGATCAGCATTTATGCCATCACCACCAGCGACACAGTGGACCATAGTGTGATCCGGATGGTGGTAAGCGATCATCTGAGGGCGCTGGCTGTTTTCGAGGAGTACGGCACGTTGGTCGTTGAAGATGAAGTGTTGATGCTGGAAGGTGATAACAAGCCCGGCTCACTGGCGCGCATCGCGCACAAACTGGCCGATACGGGCGTTAACATCGAATATTGTTATAGTGCAACCAGTCCCGGCGCAAAAAAAGGCCTGATGATCCTTCGGGTTTCCAACCCCCAAAAAGCATTGAAGGTGTTGAACAGTTAGCGGTGTTTTTACCGCGTCAATTGCTCGCGCCAGTGGGTATTTGCTGCAACCGTTCCAATGCGCTCTGGACAACCTGCAGCGATTGCAGCATCTCCAGCTTCATTTCGTCGGAGGGCGGAAATTCCTTGTCGTTCAAAGTCGCCGTTAGTTCTTGCAGCAGGGTGGGGGCGCGTTTACTGAGGCTGGCGATCTGTTTTTCCCACGCGAGCTTTTTCTTGGCGCATGCAAGCAGGACGGTCAGGTATTCGACTTCTTCGCGCGTCGAACGCTGGCCCTGGTATTTCGCGTTGACCTCGTTCAGTTCAATCATCAGGGAATTGATGGTCTGCTGGCAACGTTCGACACTGATGGCCAATTGCTTGAGTTCGGCTAGAAGTTTTCGGCGCTCTTCCGCCTTGATGTTGGCCTTTTGATGATAACGTTCGAGCGACATTTGCCAGAAACTAACCCGCGGAAGCTTCGCGCGCCAACATTTTATCGCGAAGGTTTTTAACGGTTTGTCGGCAACGTCAGGCTTGACTTGCCCTCGTTTTTTCTCACCATGCCATGCCAATGGCGCTGTTCACCATTGAACATGATTTTCGCTACGAGATAGTCCGCAAAATTTTTGAAGGCGGCATGGGGGTGGTTTACGAGGCGGAACAGCACGGCGCGCGCAATTTCGTCAAGCGCATTGCCATCAAGGTCGTTCGCCAAAATTACGCCGACCAAAAATCGTTCATCGAAAATTTCATCGGCGAAGCCAAGCTCGTCGCCGACCTCATCCACACCAATATCGTCCAGACCTATCACCTGGGCGAAAGCAATGGGATGTTCTTCATCGCGATGGAATTGATCCGCGGGGTGAACCTAGAACAGTTTTCGCAGCAGTTGGCGGACAAGAAACGTCAGTTGCCGAAAGAACTCGCGGTATTCATCACGAGCCGAATCGCGCGCGGACTGGCTTACGCGCATGCAAAGACCGACAGCAAGGGAAAGCCGCTGGGCATCGTCCATCGCGACGTCAGTTTCAAGAACATCATGATGGCGTTTGAGGGCGACGTGAAGCTCACGGATTTCGGGATCGCAAAAGCGCGCGGTTTTTTGGTGGACAACGAAGGCGAAGTGGTTGCCGGCAAGGCCGATTACATGAGCCCGGAACAGGCGGATTTCAAGGTGACGGACAAACGCTCCGATCTGTTTTCCGCAGGAGTCGTTTTGGCCCATTTGCTCCTGGGCTACAACATTTTCAAGGGCGCAAACGCCGAGGAATCGCGCAACCGCATCCTGACACATCCCATTCCCGATTTTCGCCAGCTTGACCCGCGGATTGACGAGCGGCTGGACCAGATTTTGCAGCGCGCCCTTTCGCGCGATGTGTCGAAGCGTTATCCTACCGCCGATGAAATGCTTTACGAGCTGGAGCATTATATTTATCACCAGGGCTATGGACCGACTAACGAAACGCTGGGAAAGTTCATCCGCGAAATTTTTGGGCAATCTGTGCCCTTGTCTGTCGGAGACCCGAAAACCGGCAGCACGCAAATTCTCGAACACACTGCGCGCCTCGCCAAGCGCCAGAAAGCCTGACTGCTGATCCACTTCTTCGGGCATGAAACGTTCTTCCTCCATCGTCAAACTTGGGCTGCTGCAAACAGCCTGTTCGCCCGAGCCCGACGCAAATTTGAAGAAGACGCTGGCGTTCGCTGAACGCGCCGCAAAACAGGGCGCGCAAATCATCTGCACGCAGGAATTGTTTCGCTCGCAGTATTTTTGCCAGAGCGAAGACCATAAGTATTTCAAGCTGGCCGAGCGGATTCCCGGGCCCACGACGGCTGCATTTCAAAAGCTGGCGAAAAAAAATTCGGTCGTGATCATCGCTTCGCTTTTTGAAAAGCGCGCCTCGGGACTTTATCACAATACCGCGGCGATCATTGACGCGGACGGTTCGTTGCTCGGCATCTATCGCAAGATGCACATTCCCGACGATCCGTTGTTCTACGAAAAATTTTATTTCACGCCAGGCGACCTTGGGTTTCGCGCGTGGAAGACGAGATACGGAAAAATTGGCGTGCTGATCTGCTGGGACCAATGGTATCCCGAAGCCGCGCGGCTGACGGCGATGCAAGGGGCGGAGATTTTGTTTTATCCGACGGCCATCGGCTGGCATCCGAAAGAAAAAGCCGAATACGGCGTGAATCAGCATCAGTCCTGGGAATTGATTCAACGCAGCCATGCCGTGGCAAACGGATGTTATGTTGCCGTCCCGAACCGCGTCGGTTTGGAAAAACCGGCTGGTGGCGATGGGCTGGAATTTTGGGGACAAAGTTTTGTGGCCGGCACATCCGGCCAGCTCCTTGCCAAGGGGAGCGTTGATGAAGAGCAGATTCTTCTTGTGCCGGTGGATATGTCCAAAGTGGATGTCACACGCACGCATTGGCCTTTCCTGCGCGACCGCCGCATAGATGCGTACGGCGGCTTGACCAAGCGGTTGATTGATTGAAGGGACGGGAGAACCTCCGCTAATAAGAATCCGACTTATTTTCGTTTTTAGCCATTTACGCTAATAGCGCCCCTGTGCTATTTTCGTTCCCGAAATGCCAAAGAAGCCTCGCATCCCTGGCAAAAAAGTGCCTCAAGGCAAATATTCTGCCTTCATCCCTGACCCTTTGCCGCCCAAAATTGAGTGGACTCCGCGGCTCATCCGTCTGTTGTCCGACGCGGACAGGCTGCTTGGCAAGCTGGCAGGCGAAGGTGGACGATTGCCCAACCCGCATGTCCTCATGCGCCATTTCATCCGACGTGAAGCCGTGCTATCCAGCAAAATCGAAGGCACTCAGGCCACTCTCGGCGAATTGCTGGCTGCTGAAGCTGGTTTGGCTGTGGAACGCAGCGCTGACGACCTGCACGAAGTCGGCAACTATGTCGTTGCTTTGGAGCACGGGATATCCAAGCTTGGAAAGCTGCCGATTTGCGTTCGCCTTATCAGGGAATTGCATGAAAAATTAATGAGCGGCGTCAGGGGACACCATGCTACGCGCGGCGAGTTTCGAAAAACTCAGAATTGGATCGGCAAACCGGGTTCCACGCCCGAAACAGCGTCTTTTATTCCGCCGCCGCCCGACGAGGTGGAACCATGCCTTGCCGCATGGGAAAAGTTTTTGCATGAATCCGATTTACCGCCGCTGGTTATAATTGCCCTGGCACACTATCAATTTGAAGCCATTCACCCGTTTTTTGACGGAAACGGGCGGGTTGGCCGTTTGCTCATCACACTCTTTTTGATAGAACGGAAGATTTTGCCAACGCCATTGCTTTACTTGTCCGCGTATTTTGAGGCATCCCGGCGCGATTATTATGATGGGTTGCGAGGTGTCAGCGAGCGGGGAGCATGGCAGGACTGGATTGAATATTTTTTGTTGGGCGTGGCGCGAATGTCCGAGGATGCCCTGAGCCGTGCCGGCCGCATCAATGCAAAGCTGGCCCAATGGCAAAAAAAGGTGGCAGGCGAATCCACCAATACTCCGTTACGAGTGGTCGAATTGCTGGGGGCGAATCCTTTTATCAATGCAAAAGGCTGCGCTGAACAACTTCGAGTTGCATTTACAACAGCACAGCGTGCGATTCAACGATTGGAACGGCTTGGAATTGTTGAGCAAGTGGGAGCTGCAAG
>DASRBR010000131.1:0-3503 GCA_035653495.1 Verrucomicrobiia bacterium | reverse complement strand
CTGCTGCTCAACAACGAACTGACTCCCAATGGAACCGTTTGCATAGTTTGACGCAGGTTAAAACCGGAAGACTGATTGCGCAAAGTTAAAATCGACTTGCATCATGAACGATGACCCTTACTTCGGCCCCCAACGCGTGTTTTTCAAGAACGCCAGCAAGTCCGCCAGTTCCTGCCGGCTCAATTGTTCGTCCAGGCCTTGCGGCATGATCGAAACTGTGCCCTGATGCATCTCGACGATTTCCGGGCGCGGAATCCGCACCTCGGTTTGCGGGCCGCTTACCAAAATCACTTCATCGGCGGCGTCCTTGCGCAAAATTCCCGTAAAGTCCTCGCCGCTTTTGGTCACGACCACCATCGGCTCAAAGCTGCGCACAAAACTCGCGCTGGGATAAACGATGGATTCGAGCAAATCGCGTTCAGTGCGGATCGTGCCGATGGTCGTCAAATCCGGTCCAACGTGTCCGCCGAGATAACCGATGGCATGACATGACGAACAGGCGACCTTGGGACTGTTGAACACCGCCTGGCCGCGCCGCACGTCGCCGGGCGGGAGTTGCGCTTGCAGTTGATCAAGATGCTCCTTTTGCTTGGCCGCGTCGGCGTTCAGCAGCGCCAATAGTTGGTCCGCCTTTTCGCGCGCCGGCCCGGAATATTTTGCGAACCTCGGCTGCAGTTGCTCGGCGCGAAGCGAATGGACCGCTTTCGCCGCAATCAAGTTTTCGAGCAGCGAGGATTGTACCTCCTCATCGGTCGTGCTGTCGAAAGCCTTGAGCAGCTTCGTCAATTCCATCGGGCCGATGTTGCGCATCAAGGACGCGAGTTCCAGCAACTGCGCACGGTCCAGACGCGCGTTCGCCAAAATGGCTGCCGCATTGTTCTGCGCAGCCCAAGGCTTGGATGCGTCCAAGTTTTTCAGGATGAACTCGAACAAGTCCGGGGATGGTTTTTCCAGTTGTCCGGCTGCGGCCAATGCCTGCAAACGCAAAAGGCCATCCAAATGCGGATCGACTCCGATGCGCTGCAACGCCGCATTCAACTCCTCCCCTTTTTGCTTCGGCGGGCTCATGCCCTTGGCGGTGGCGATCTCCGCGCTCAAAATTTCCACGTCCTGCGTTTGCAAGATTGAAATCATTTGATCGGCCCACGCCACAGGCGTCGGCTTGATGTCCGCATCCGCCATCGCCCGCAACGCGACAAGGCGCAACTGCTTTTTTTCGCTAGCCAACGTGCGGACAATCAACTTCTGGATCGCTTCATCCCTTGCAAACGAGGCCAATTGCGATTCCAATGCGTCAGCTTCGGGCTGCGGTAAATCGCCCGCGCCAAGCCGTTCGGCAAGAAATCCCGCCAATGCGCCGCCCCAATCATGATGCCGATTCGCGATCCAGTTTGCCGTTGTCTTAAGAATCGGGTCGCGCGAGACGAGCAGCGGCGCGACGACATCAGGTGAAACGCCCTTGCCTGGCATTTGGTCCATGGCGATCAACGTGACGCGGAGGACATGACGATTTACATTTTGCAAACCTCTGGCCGTTTCGGCAGGGTCCGCGATTTCAATTAGCGCATAAATCAACGAATGTTCGAGCGCGCGCGAATGATCAGAAAGTTTTGCGGCTGCGCTGAGGATCGGAGCAATGGCTTTGCTGTCGCCGAGGCGGCCCAGCGCTTCCGCGGCGCTACGCTGCACTTGTGCGTCGCTGTCATCGAGCAATTTCACCAATGCCGCAAAAGCGTCCTTGTCACGCCATAGGGCGCAGGAAAGCGCGGCAACGTGGCGAACCGTGTTGTCCTTGTCCGCAAGCGCGACGCGAACGGTTTTGCGCGCGGATGGAGAATCAATCTGCGTCAGCGACCAGAGCGCATTGCGGCGCGCTTCGGTTGAAGCGTTATTTTTCAAAATGCGCGCCAGCGTGGAAACTGCCGCGTTCCCGTTCCTGGCAAGCTGGTCAATGGCGCAGTCGCGCACGACCGGCCGCACATCAGCCAAATATTGAACCAGCTTTTTTGGCGTCAGTTCGGCCCAATTGATTTTAAGACCGCGCGCGTCGTCAACTTTGAGCGCTCCCTTGCGGCGGATGCGATAAATTTCGCCAAGGACATCCGGCTTGGCGAGCTGGGACGTCGGGCAACAGATTTTATACCAGCCGCCGGTGTTGAGCACAATGAGGCTGCCGTCGGCATCTTCCAAAACGCATGTCGGATGAAAATCAGGATCATCCGACGTGAGAAAATCGGTGTCTGTTGTTTTGAAAGTTGCGCCATCGGGAATGAGGACGCTCCGCACGACCTTGTGCAGATTGAAGCAACAGGTGAAAAGATTGTTGCGATATTCAGCGCCGAAAATTTCCGAGCGATAGCGAGCGACGCTGCATGGCGCGGCAGGTCCGAAATGGCTCATGATCGGCAGCACTTCGCCAGTACGCGGGTGCTCGTCGATGACGTCATGGATTTTTCCATAAACGCCGCCGTAAATGGCGTGGATCAAACCGTCGCGTTTGCCGTTTGCCGGATTTTGAAAAAACGTGCCGCACAAGATGCGTTCGCCAGTCTCGGTGAAGGCCACGCCGACGGGATTATCCATGCCGCCGGTCATCACCGGTTCCAACTCGCTGCCATCGGGCCGGCAACGAAAGATGTGTGCCGCGCGAGTGACAAACGGCGGTTTGCCGGGACGTTCATAAACTTGTTTCGCGAACGCGCCCTTGCACCAGTAAATCCAGCCGTCGGGCCCGGCGTACGGCCCGTGCAAATCGTTGCCGCAGCCTGTGAGCGTTTTGCCCTTGAACCATTCCTCGCGTTGCAAGCCGGAGGGCGTCGGAGTGAATTTCCAGATGCTCGGTGGCGCGCCAACATAAAACGAGCCGTCTCTCCACATCGCGCCTTCAGGAAACATCACCTTGTCGGCGAAGACCGTGCTTTTGTCAAATTTTCCGCTGCCGGTCGTGTCTTCCAGCAGCACGATGCGATGCGGTTTTTCCGCAAGCTGAATTTCGACTTTTTCGTTCGAGCCGGAAGAATCCGTCACAAACAAGCGCCCTTGTTCATCAAAATCGGCAGAGACCGGCCGCTCAACCAACGGGGGTCCAGCGACGACTTCGATTTCAAATCCGTCCGGAACTGTCAGCGTGCGCGCCCCAAGCTTGAATTGCGCGCCCCGGGCCTGGGAAAAAAATGCAGCCAGAACGAACGCCGCGACAAAGCTTCGTTTAGGGAGAGATGGCACTCGAAAAATATATCAACGCCAGGTAAGATTGACAATCACCGGCGCCCAGGAAATGTGCTGAACGACTTGTTGCAGGGGCTTGATGGAATCAGGCGACGGCGTGTTCGCAAGGTCGGTGACTTCGATCCTTGCAAGACTCGGATCGCTCGAGACGCGCCGGAGGACTTCCTTGAAACGTCGATGATAATCGAATTGCGTGAGGATGATTTTCTGCGGCTTCAACTCAAGCAGCGCGCGCGAATCCGAGACGCGCGAATCGCCGCCCGCGCGCGTCATCC
>DASRBR010000130.1:0-7177 GCA_035653495.1 Verrucomicrobiia bacterium | reverse complement strand
AACGGCGCTGATGTAACTGCCATTGGGAATTGATGCCTGGAAAAACGAATGAAAACCGGCGTTGCCGTTTGTATCCGTCGTGACGCTGGAGGAACCAAGATAATATTTGCCATCGCCGAATCCAGCCGAGTCGAGCGAAGGGCTGTAGTAGAAATCAAGCTGGTAACTCGTGTTCGCCGCGCTGTTCAAGCTGCCGTGGACACCTGTCATCGCGCCGCTGGCAGCTACTGCCCCGAGGACCGGGTAATTCTGAAAATTATTCGGGCCAGTGACCGCATTGCCCAAATGGTTCGGCAGCGCAGTGCCCGTATTTCCCAAGTCTATCGCCAAACCGGTGTTCGAGAAGATTGCATTATAGCGAACCAAATTGTTTGACCCAGAAACAATCGCCACGCCTGCGCCATTGTTAAAAGCGATCACATTGCCAGCGGAATTCGTGTTGCCGCCAATCAAGTTGCCCGAACCCGCCAGAATCGCCACGCCTGCGCCACTGTTTCCCAAGTTCTGCGTTCCCGTCGCGTCCGTGCCGATGTAATCATTCTGGATGACGTTGCCGCCATTGACGTCGAGCACGATGCCTGAGCCACCGAAATTATCCACGAGCAGACCTTGCACAGTGCTGCTTCCGCCAGCGAGATAAAGGCCGTTCGCATTGACTCCCGCAGCGCTGCCGTTCAATTCTACAACTGGCGTTCCGGCATATCCCGGTTGGGTCGTTCCGTCAATCACACGGGAACGGTGATGGGAGGAAGTGGAGAAAGGAGATTGATCGTGAACGGTCCAGAGCCGGGAAGGTTGAATGCTATCGTGGCGGAACCGTTCGTGCCGTTCAAGTTGAGCATTGCCTGGCGTAACGAACCCGGGCCGCTGTCATTGGTGGTGGTTACATAGGAAGTTCCAGCCGGAACCGCGCTCGAATTTTGCGCGAAGGTTGATATCAAGAACAACAGTGCAAAAGCCTTTCGAACAGTTCTCCAGGTGCCATTGAAAAATGGAAAGTCATGGACAGTAAACGTCGGAATCACGTCATCCGACACTGTCTTTCTGATTAAAGATGGCGTCTTCATCCAGGTCATTAAAAATCGCGAGATTAGAACAGCAGAAAGCAGACCACGCAGGAGCGTTAGCGGCGTATAAAGCACTGCAATTTGCAAAACAGGCTCTTTTTATCAGGCAAATTTGTCTACCTCCTAGACAGCATGGCCAAATACTGTTTCTTTTCTAGACAACCTTGAGACACTTTTGTCGAGTTATAAGACACTTTTTGGAAAGGAGTAAATGTAGAGTCCCGAATGATACGGACAGCAAAATCCGTAATAGTCCATAGGCCAAATTCATCTCATTTCATGGAACAAACGCATTCTATTCATTACTCGTGCTCTCAAGTTCGCAAAAGTCAGGATAAGCAACTCTTGGCAGTCGTTTTGCTCACGCAATCAGGATTTCTATATGATGATTGTCAAAGCAAACGGGCAGCTAACTCCAGCAATGGCAAAGGTGGATCGTTTGCCCCGGTTGCTCGCGCGGTTTTGTCTGCTGGCTTTGGCCATTGTGAACCTTGGCGCGTCTTCCAAGGCGGATTCTCAGAAAACGAATCGCGTCGCAGCGACTGTTCTCACTGTCGAAGGAAAAGTCGAAGTCTTGCGCGCGGGCGCTGCTCAACCGGAACCGGCAGTCACCAATTTAACGCTTGGTTTCGGAGACGCGTTGCGCACAGGCCCGCGCAGCCGCGCCACGGTGAGGCTTTCGGATTTGAGCGTCATTCGCGTGAATGAAAAAACGGTCCTCGAAATCCGGGCGCAAGCGGATGCGAAAGGTTCATTGCTTAACCTCAAATCCGGTTCCACTTACTTCTTCAATCGCGCAAAGCCGTCGAGCATCCAATTTCACACACCGCTGATTTCCGGCGCCATTCGCGGCACTGAGTTCGACCTGTCCGCCGAGGACAACGGGCCCACCACCGTCACGCTCATTGAAGGCGAAATCGCGATGAGCAATGACAAGGGCGAAGTTATTTTGAAAAGCGGCGAGCAGGGGACCGCCAATCCCGGCGAACCGCCGCGCAAAACGGCGATGCTCGATGCCATCAATATCATTCAATGGAGCCTTTACTATCCGGCTGTGCTGGATCCTGACGAACTGGGTTTGACGCCAGGCGAAAAATCCGCCCTCGCCGATTCGTTGAAAGCCTATCGCTCCGGCGATTTGCTCATTGCGTTGGACAATTATCCGGCTGACCGTCAGCCCGACACCGATGCCGAGCGCCTGTTGCATTCCGGGTTGCTGCTCGCCGTCGGGCAAGTAACTCAAACGGAGGCTGGATTGCGCGAGTTACAAACTCCTTCGCCTTCTGCAGAAGCGTTGCGGGAAGTCATCGCCGCCGTCAAACATGAGGACTTCAATTCTTCGCAAGCTCCACAAACTGCCGGTCAATGGCTCGCGGAGTCATACTATTTGCAATCCCGTTCGCAATTGAAGGAGGCGCTCAAAGCCGCGCAGGAAGCAGCCGACAAATCGCCGAACTTCGGCTTTGCCTGGGTGCGGGTTGGGGAACTGAAATTTGGTTTGGGCGATGTTGAAGGCGCAAAAAAGGCCCTGGAACGCGGGTTGGAACTTTCTCCACGCAACGCGCAGGCATTGACTTTGAAAGGTTTCATTCTGGCTGCGCAAAATCGCACACATGAAGCCGCGTCTTATTTCGACCAGGCCATCGCCGTCGATGGCGCGCTCGCCAATGCCTGGCTCGGACGCGGTCTTTGCAAAATCCGCCGGGGACAAAGCGAAGCCGGACGCGCCGACTTGCAGGTCGCTGCCACTTTGGAGCCGAACCGCTCCGAGTTGCGTTCCTATCTCGGCAAGGCATGGAACCAGGTTGACGACCGCAAACATGCGGAAAAAGAATTGCGGCTGGCCAAACAGCTTGATCCCAATGACCCCACGCCATGGCTTTATTCTTCGCTGCTGGATTACGAATACAATCGCGACAACGAAGCCGTTGGCGATTTGGAAAAATCAAAGCAGTTGAATGACAATCGCAGCGTGTTCCGCTCCAAACAACTGCTCGACCAGGATCAGGCGGTGCGTGGCGCGAACCTTGCAAAAATCTATCGCGATGAAGGCATGGACGAATGGAGCGTGAAGGAGGCGGCGCAAGCCGTGGACAACGATTACGCGAATTACTCGGCGCATTTGTTCCTCGCGGAAAGCTACGACGCCTTGCGCGACCCGAAGCAGATCAATTTGCGTTACGAGACCCCCTGGTTCAGCCAGTTGCTTGTGGCTGATTTGCTCGCGCCGGTCGGCAGTGTTTCACTTTCGCAAAATGTTTCGCAGGAGGAATACTCGCGCATGTTCGACGGCAACCATTTCGGCGCGATCAATGATACAGTCTATTCCAGCCGCGGTGACTGGCTGCAAAACGCGTCCCAGTATGGAAACGCAGGCAACAGCGCGTTCTCCTTTGATGAATATTATCTCAAGCAAAACGGTTTCCGCCCGAACAATGATTTGCAGGAGTTCAATTTCACGCCCAAATTCAAACAGCAACTCACTGAGCAGGATTCCATCTTCTTTGAAGCCTCCCTCGATGCCTATCATTCCGGCGACGTGCGCCAATATTACGATCAAAGCATGGCCAGCCCGACGCTGCGAGTTTCCGAAGCGCAGGACAACTTTTACCTTGGTTATCACCGCCAATGGGCGGAAGGCATCCATACGCTGGCACTTGTTGGCAGGCTGGAAGACAGGTTCAGTTATGATGATCCGGCTTCGCTCACTCATTTGGCAACAACCACGCCGAGCGGAACTGTAACTGGCATCAACACGATTGCATTGCCTTTTGATTTCTACAGCGAACTGGAAGCCTATACAGCCGAGTTGCAGCAAATCTTTCAAACGGACAAGCAGACCCTGGTTCTTGGCGCGCGTTATCAGACCGGCTCGCTCGAAAATACCTCCACGCTCGTGGACACCCGGCAGCTAATCTTTCCGACTTTTTCGCCGCTCGTTTTCAGCCAGGGAATAAGTCCCGTTTTGAAACGTGCAAACGGTTACGCCTATTATACCTTGCAACCGACCAAGTCGTTGTTGTTAACCGCGGGCGTGAGTTACGATCATCTCGAATATCCGCGCAATGATGAAATTGCGCCTGTCACCAGCGACCTGGAAAGCAAGAATCAACTCTCGCCCAAAGCCGGTTTCCGCTGGATGCCTTTCGATAAAACAACGTTGCGCGGCGCTTACACGCGCTCGTTAGGCGGTGTGTTTTACGATACGAGCGTGCGGCTGGAACCGACCGAAATCGCCGGATTCAACCAGGCGTATCGAAGCATCCTGCCCGAATCGGTTGTCGGCCTTGTGCCGGGCACGCGTTTTGAAACTTACGATCTGGCCATTGACCAGGAATTGCCCACGCGCACTTACTTTACTGTCGTTGCCGAGCTGCTGAAATCCACGGGCGAGCAGGGGCAGGGCTACCTGAGTCACAGCGGGCCGATAGCCACCGATGCCGCCCAGCTTGACGACCGGTACAATTACACCGACGAATCGCTGTCGTTCATCGCGAACCAGCTTTTGGGCGATGATTTTGCGATAGGCGCGAGTTACCGGATTGATGTTTCGCGGCTCACCGACCAGGTGCCCGCGATTCCCTCTGGCCCGTTAAGCGCGGCGTTCAGCCCGACCGCAAACAGCACCGTCCGCGGCACGCTGCAATCAGTCCATGTCTATGGATTGTTCAATCATCCGTGCGGATTTTTTGCGAAAGCCGAAATGGTCTGGTATGCGCAATCGAACGTCGGTTATGCCGTAAATCTGCCCGGCGACGACTTCGCGCAAGTGAACGCATTTGCGGGCTATCGTTTCCCGCGCCGCCACGCGGAATTGCAGGTCGGCGTGCTGGACATCAACGACCGTGATTACAAACTCAACCCCCTCAACCTTTACAACGAACTTCCACGCGAACGCACCTTTGTCGCGGAAGCGAAGTTTTCTTTCTAATGGAAATGCAGGCGAGAGATGCGCTTTGAATTAAAAAAAATGTCGGTGATCTACTGGTTTGGGGCGGTTTTCAGTTTCCTCCTGGTATCTTCAATCGGTCTTTACCTTCTTTGTTCAGAAGGTGCACTCTCCGAGATTTTGGAGATGTCGAGTTATAACTTCTCCTTTGACCTGAATATCTCGCGGCCTGATGTGAAGTCGTCTGGAGTGGTCATCGTTTATCTCGACGAAAAATCGTATAAAGACCTGCACCAACCCGAGAATCGCTACCTGGACAGGAGATTTTATGCCGAATTGCTGGACCGCCTTCGGCAGGACGGCGCCCGCGCAGTTGCAATGGACGTCGTTTTCAGTGATCCCGGCCCTGACGTCGAATCGGATTCCGACGCCAGATTAGCCGAGGCCATCCGCGAGAACGGCAAGGTGATTCTAGGCGTGGACTACAACCCGCCGGAACAAGAATCTTCTAAATTGCTCACGAATGGATTGGAGGCCGTGATTCTGCGGCCAATTGACCAGGTCCTTACCTTCCCCTATGCACCGTTTCGAAGAGCGGCAGCGGGCGAAGGACTGGTCCAACTGAGCCCCGGTTTGGATTATGTAGTACGCAGGCATTTGTATGACCTCGATCCGTACGCGCTCAGCATGCTCGTTAACGAGGACCGCACGAATGTTCCGGCGAGCCTAAGCTGGGCAACGGCTCAAATGCTGGATCTGCCGGTCACGAAGCAGCCAGATTCCCGTTTGAGTGAGCGCTGGATCAATTATTATGGTCCGGCTGATGAAGCGATCCGTGGCGTTGGCTTTTCCGAAGCACTCGACATCACTCCCGGCTTTTTTACGAACAAGGTGGTGTTCGTCGGCGCGCGTCCGAAAACATCGCGCTGGGACGAACGGCGGGATGAAATGCGAAGCCCTTACTCCACACTGGGGTTGCGTTTCACGAAGATGCCGATGGTGGAAATCCACGCGACCGAATTTCTTAATTTGTTGCGCGGTGATTGGCTGATACGGCCTCGAAACAACACGATGGGGTTTATTCTTGTCATGGCTGCCTTCGGGCTTTGCTTCGGATTGATGCGATTTAAACCGGCGATTGGCGCGGTGATAGCCGTTCTAGCTGTAGCTGCAACCGTTTTGACGGAGCAATCCCTGTTCAGCTTGAAGCACGTTTGGTTTCCCTGGCTCATATTGTTGGTGCAAATCGCCTTCGCCCTGTTCTGCTCGCTGACGTTCCATTCGCTCGAATGGTTGGTCCAGCGCCGCAAACTGGAAGGCGAGCGCCGGCGCGCTTACGAACGCATTCGCGAGCAGGCTGCATTGCTCGACAAGGCGCAGGACGCGATTGTTGTGCACGACCTCGACTGGCGCGCGCAATATTGGAACAAGAGCGCGGAAAATCTTTACGGCTGGAGCTTTGAGGAAATTAAGCCGCTCAATCTCAAGAGTGATGTTTTCAAAACCGACGAAAACAAGATGCTCGAGGCATTGCAACTGACGCTTTCCAAGGGCGAATGGACCGGCGAACTTCGCCAGAACACCAAGGCCGGCAAATCGCTCATCATCCAAAGCCGATGGACTCTTGTGCGCGATGAACAGGGCAAACCCAAATCCATTCTCGTTATCAATACCGACGTCACCGAGCAGAAAAAATTGGAAGCGCAGTTTCTCCGCACGCAACGCATGGAAAGCATCGGCACGCTCGCCGGCGGCATCGCACATGATTTGAACAACGTCCTTTCGCCAATTCTGATGGGCGTCGAAATCCTCCGCATGAAAAACAGAAATGACGACTCCGCGATGAAGACGCTCGGTTCCATGTCCTCCAGCGCAAGGCGCGCGTCGGACATGGTCAAGCAGGTGCTCACGTTTGCCCGGGGCCACGAGGGCGAGCGTTCCGTGCTGCAACTCAGCCATCTTGTCCGCGAGATGCAAAAAATCGTGAAGGAAACTTTCCCGAAATCCATCGAGTTCAAGACCGCTCTCGGCGATGGACTTTGGCCCATTCTCGGCGATGCCACGCAAATGCATCAGATCATCCTGAACCTTTGTGTCAATGCGCGCGATGCGATGCCCAACGGCGGCAAAATCATCGTCACACTCAAGAACGTCACGCTCAGCGAAGACGAGGCGAAGCAACACGTCGGCGCGAAACCGATTCAATATCTTCTTTTGGCTG
>DASRBR010000129.1:0-2728 GCA_035653495.1 Verrucomicrobiia bacterium | reverse complement strand
GCACCGTGGGATTGGTCGTTTCGCCGTATTGCAAGCGCGGGTTTGTGGACAGCACGCTTTATACAACCGCAAGCATGGTGCGGACGATTGAATTGATCCTCGGACTTCCGCCGCTGACGCAATATGACGCAGCGGCCACGCCGATGTTCAACTGTTTCCAAAAAACGCCGCAAAACGTTCCTTACACCAGCATCGTTCCGCACGTGGACATGTTTGCGAAGAACACGAGCAAATCACCGGGCGCGAAGGAATCTGCGAGCATGAATTTCCGCGAATACGATCTCGCCCCGGAAGACGAGCTCAATCGCGTGCTCTGGCTTGCTGCGAAGGGTCCAGACGTGCCCTATCCCACGCCCATTCACGGCGCGATTTTGACCAGATAGAGAGGAAGCGGTTACATAAGTTACATGGTTACATAGTTACAACACTTTGCCCCATGTAACCATGTAACTTTGTAACCTTGTAACTTGGATTACACCGTCTGCGGCGTGTGCCTGAATTTTCTCGGGCGGCCAAATCCGACCCATTCCACAACATACAGATCGCCGCGCGAATCCACCGTCAAAGCATGCGGGGCGGCAAACAACGCGGGATTGTGTTCCTTGTCTGGCTTGCCTTTGCCGTCGCCCAACTGCGCAACGACGTTGTCTTCGCGGTCAATGATGGTCACGCGGCTGGCGAGGTCCGGGATGTAGATGAATTCCTTGTGTTGATAAAAACAGCAGGGATTGCGGACGATACCATCGAGGATTGTGCGTTTATAATCCAGTTCCATGGAATAGATTTCGATGCGCCCGTTCGCGCGGTCGGCGATGTACACTTCGGGCTTGTGCCGCAAGGTATTGATCCAAATTCCGTGGCAGGTGTTGAACTTGCCATGTTCCTTGCCCGGCCCGCCAATGGTCCGGATGTGCTTGAAATTCTTGTCAAAGTGGCTCACACGCTGGCTGCCGTAACCGTCCACGACGTAAATGTCCCCGTTCGGCGCGACAGCGACATCAGTGGGATTTGTCCAATCGAACTTTTGGGAATTGGGGCCTTCCTTCTCCACGTTGCCGATTTCGTAAAAGATTTTCCCGCGCATGTCGGTCTTGTAAACGCGCGCGCCAAACTTCTGCCCCTGCTTGTTGGTGCTGATGTTCTCGGTCCAGAAAATCACGTCCTCGCCGGTTTCCCTGTCACGGGTGAGATAGAGGCAATGCGCGGTGTCTGCGACCTGGGCAGTCGTAAAACCAACATCCTCGGCAAATTCCTTGCTCCAGGTTTCGATAAGATTGCCGTCGCGGTCCCAAATGGAAACGCAAGGATTGGCCGAACGTGAAGTCACGTAAACGTTGTCCTTGGAATCGACGACCACGCCGCAACCAAAGCCGTACTTCATTCCTTCAGGAAGTTTTCCCCAATCTTCAACCGCTTCATAAGTATGATATCCGCTGCCGATGCGGACCGGTTCGCCCTTGGGCTCATCTTTGCTCCGGCCAATTGTGGGCAGCATCACGCCGGCGGAAGCAACACCGGCCATTTTCAGGAAATCACGCCGCGTGAGACGGCGCGGAAAAAGATAATCGCTCGTATTCATAATGTGACCAAGCTGGATGGATTCATGGTGTGCAACAAAATAGATTAAAACGCCCTGGCTGTCGAGAGCACAAATCTCGAATGGAACGCGCAGGCGCATTTGGGCACTCTTCTCAAACTGGGGACTGGAAAGTCCCCAGAACCCGCACACTCGAAAGTGTGCGCTACGTAGCGCAGGCTTTCCAGCCTGCGGGTTCAGGTGACTTTCCAGTCGCCTGTTCAATGCTCACCCATATTTCCGTTTTGTCGTCATCTTATTTCTGCGGCTGAGGACAGTCGCGTTGCGCAGAAAATAAAAACCGGCCCGCAGCTTGCGCCCGGACCGGTTTGAAAAAAAAGCGTGCGACTTACTTCAACACCGCTTCGTGAAATTCCTTCCAATCGTCGAGATTGTTCAGGTTCACGGCGTCCTTGCAGGCCGAGGCGTCGTCCGGAATGCCATTCGCGCCGAGGATGCCCTTGCGCGTGGCGTCATCATGGATGTAGCCCTTGATGGCTGAGTTCAATTTTTCGATGGAGCCCTTGTCGAGCTTGGTCGCATTCTTTTTGACCCACGCTTCGAATTGGGGATAGGTCGGCTTATTGTTCTTGATGAAGTCCAGCACGGCTTCGCGTTTGAGGCCGAGACCATCAATGACCATCTGGTCGTAACCTTTGCCGCAGCCAGGATAGCCCGCCGCCAGCTTGCCCTGCGCTTCGAGGGAAGTCTTGAGCCAGAGACGCGGCAGATGCAGCACACCGAGCGGACCGGCAACTCCGGAACTGATAAGAGGAACAAACGTCGTATTCATAGTATTTGGTTTTTGTGGTTTTGATTAGAGCTTCGAGCATAGAAAAGAAAAGAAAATGGTCAACCGCAAAAAATTGGGACGTTCACCCGTGGGCGCATCCGCGCACTGCCCCGCGTGTAGGAGACGCTCGTAGCAACGGCTGTATTTCGTAGCGCAGAATTGTATTCTGCTGTATCGCCGATTTACAAATCGGCATTGGGGCAAATGGCGTGAGCGCTGGATTTTTCCACCCGATAAGCACGTGCGGGCGTCCTGCAGAATGGAATTCCGCGATACAGCAGAGTGAAACTCTGCGCTACGCCTGCGGTGATTAAATGAGAGAACAACCACCACAAAAAAATAATTGTTGACATACATTG
>DASRBR010000128.1:0-3062 GCA_035653495.1 Verrucomicrobiia bacterium | reverse complement strand
TGGATGCTCAACGGCACGAACATCTCCGGCGCGACCGCGAGCAAACTCACGATCACCAATGCTCAAATGACCAACGCGGGCGGTTACTCGTTATATATAACCAATGGCACCGGCCAGACCGACACCAGCGCGACGGCTTTTCTTTCCGTACTGCCGCCGTTGACGAACGCGCCTGGCTCGGTCCTCGCGCCGACCAACATGGTGGATTGGTGGCCCGCGGACGGCAATTGCAACGACATCTTCGGCACGCTCAATGGGACTCCGCAGGGCGGATTTTATTATTCCCCGGGTCATAGCGGCGAAGCGTTCCATTTCGATGGCGCGACGGCATGCATCACGACGGGCGCCAGTGACATCCCGCCGCCGTGGACGGTTTGCATGTGGGTCAACTATTCGCACTCGCCGCAAACTTCAGCGGGCCTCCTCGAAGACGGCACTTATTCGCTCAAGCTGGAACAATCCGGCAGTTCGACTCACGCGGTCGGAATTTCGCAAACCGCTTATGCCGACTCCAGCTTCAGTTATTCCGCGCCAACTGGCACGTGGGTGCACCTGGCATTCGTCGCCAATAACAGCAGCGTCACCCTTTACGCCAACGGCGTGAACGAAGGCTCCATCACCACCAACAACATGCCGTTGCCGCGCGCTTATATTGGCGGAGGTTACTCCACCAGTTCGGCCAGGTACATGGATTTCATGCTCGGCAACGTTGATGACCTGATGATTTTTAGTCGCGCGTTGAGCAGCACGGAAATCAGTTCCATTTACAACGCGGGCGCGGCGGGATTCATCTGCGCGCCGCAAATCACCGGCGCCAAGTCTGCCAACGGCCAGCTTTCCATCGGCGTGAAAGGTTTCACCGGCAAGAATTACTCCATCTATTCCTCAACAAATCTAAAAAACTGGACATTGCTCGGTACACTTTCCAACAGCAGCGGCACGAACGTCTTTACCATTGGCTACAGCACCAACCAGCCGCAAACGTTCTATCGCTTCTCTCAACCGTATTGAGCCGATGACCAAAATCCCTTTCCAGCTTGGCGATCGCCAGATCCACGCGGTCGTTCATCAGCATCTGCGCGCGGTTCCAACCATGCTGAACGTTCATGCGGACGAAATGACTTCGATCCAAGCCGGTTTGGCGAACATCAAGGAAGCTGGAGGAAGACTGATTGAATTGATGCACTCGCGCGGACGGCTCATCACTTTCGGTCTCGCGGGAAAAAATTATACGTTCGACCCGAATCGGATCTTTTCCGATATCGGCATCGCCCAGACGCTCAAGAAGCACAGCGAATATTCCCAAGATGCACATGAGGAGATCAAGAAATTCGCGCAGGCTTATCTTCACCAATTCGCATTGGACAAAGAACCGGTCATCATCGCTCTGCACAATACGACGGACGGTATCTTTTCAGTCGAGACATTTCTGTCGGGCGGGTTAGGCGGCTCTGCGACCGCTGCCGTTCACGTCAGCCCGAACCGCAGCAAGTTCGATTTTTTCTATGTGACCGGAAAAATATTTTTCGAAGAGCTTTCCAAGCGTGATTTCAACGTGGTGCTGCAGGACAATGCCAAAGTGCCTGACGACGGCTCGCTCTCGGTCTATTTCGCGCGCAAAGAAATCCCTTACATCAACATCGAGGCAGATATTCGCCATTTGGACGAGCAGATGCTTATGTTGGAAGCAGTGCGCGAAATGTTGGCAGAAAAACCGTAGCGCTCCTGTCTTCCATTTTTCTACATGTTCCTTTCTGATATATTCAATTCGCATGAAATCGCTTACCGAACATTTGTGGTTTGAAGTCCCCAATCGCCGCGGATTTGTGAACATCACCGGCAGGGTCGAGGAACTTGTGCGCAAGAGCGGCGTGACCGAAGGGCTTTGTCTGGTGAACGCCATGCACATCACCGCGTCTGTTTTCATCAATGATGCCGAGGACGGTCTGCTGCACGATTACGATGTATGGCTGGAAAGACTCGCGCCGCACGCGCCGACGTCACAATATCACCACAATCGCACCGGCGAAGACAATGCCGACGCGCATCTCAAGCGGCAGGTGATGGGCCGCGAAGTCGTGGTGGCCATCACCAAGGGCAAGCTCGATTTCGGACCGTGGGAACAGATTTTCTACGGTGAATTTGACGGACGCCGCCGCAAGCGGGCTTTGGTCAAAATCATTGGCGAATAGGAATTGTCGCGATCATAGAATCTTACCATCGCCTCTCGAGGTAGGGACGGCGCGCTGCGCCGTCAGAGGCGGACATCGCAGCGCGATGTCCCTACCTACCCCGAACCGATCAACCAGCCCGCGAGGAACACCAGAATGCCGCCGACCACCACTTGAAAAATGGCCGACAGGAGCGGTGTGTCCATATAACGCCTGCGGATCCACGAGATCGCCGCCAGCTCGAATGCCACGACGGCGATGGCAACGTTGGTTGCCGTTCGAAAATGAGGTATCAGGTAAGGAAACGTGTGGCCGAGCCCGCCAATCGTGGTCATGAGACCACAAACCAAACCGCGCAACCATGGCGTCCCGCGTCCGCTCAATTTGCCATCGTCGGACAGCGCTTCGGCAAATCCCATGCTGATGCCAGCGCCTACCGAAGCCGCGAGGCCCACCTTAAATGTTGCGCCCGTGTTAGCGGTGGCGAACGCGGCCGCGAACAAAGGAGCAAGTGTCGAGACCGAGCCATCCATCAGTCCTGCCAGGCCGGGTTGCACAAACCGCAGCACAAAGAGCCGCCGCGCCGTCTCGCGCTCCTGCGCAAGCTGGCCCGAACTCTGTTGAGTGTCGGTGATTTCTTCGGCCTTGTGCTCGTGCCGTTGTTCTTCCTGGGCAAGGTCGTCCAATAATTCGCGCATGCCCGCGTCTGTGGTGCGGCGCGCCGCAGCCTCGTAGAAACGGCGCGATTGCAATTCCATTAACGCAGCTTCCTGCCGCGCCTTTTCCGGACGCACGTTGCGGACGATCCAGGAAGGCCGGCGCACCAAAAAGCCTTTGACGTCCTCGCGACGGATCAGCGGGATATGTTCGCCAAAGCGCTGCCGATATAAT